>VGRQ01000030.1 GCA_016875315.1 Deltaproteobacteria bacterium
GATCATCACGTGCTCGACACGACCGGCGGCAAGGCGGCGGAACTGCTTGCGGACGGCGTCGGCGGTGCCCTGGAACCAGTCCATCGTGTCGTCGGTCTGCTCGGCGGCGAGCACGTCGACCTGGCCCTGCCCGAAGATGTCGAAGCGGTAAGTGCGCGCGATGTGCGCGTTGAGCGAGGCGCTGTTGAACTGGGTGAGCACCGCGATGTCGCGGAAGCCCGAGTTGATCGCGTTGCTGAGCGTGATGTCGATGAGGCGGTACTTGCCCCCCACCGGCACGGCCGGCTTGGCGCGGTGACGGGTGAGCGGGTTGAGGCGGCTGCCTCGGCCGCCGCCGAGGATGACTGTGTAGACGCGCGACATCGCGGGGGATGGTACTAGGCTCGGGACAAACATGCACGCCGTCGCGCTGATTGTCGGCCTCGCGGGCTGCACCGACGAGGAGGCCGGCACCTCCTTCCCCGCCGCCGACCTGGTGCTGCACCTCGGCGCGGCCTTCGTGTCCGGGGAACGAAGCCCCCAGGACGGGCAGTCGCTGGTGGAGGGCGCGACGGCCGACGAGCACGACTGGTCGCTGGCGATCCGCGAGGCCACGCTGCTCGTGGGGGTGCCGGCCGCCGGCGAGGTGCGGCGGTACACGGTCGCCGAGGGCGACTTTGACGGCGGCGTGGTGGCCGCCAGCGGCGATCCCCGCGAGCGCTACGGCGCGGCGGTCGACGCCGGGGAGGGGCGCGTGCTGGTGGGCGCCCCCGACCACGACATCGGCCCCGACGGCCCCGGCGCGGGCCTCGTCGATCGGCTCGGCGGCGGCGCGGTACAGGTGACCGGCACCGTGACACAGGGGCGCTTCGGCTCGGTGGTGGCCGCCTGCGGCGACCTCGACGGCGACGGCGTGGGCGAGTGGGCCGCAACGGCGCCCTGGGAAGGTGACATCGCGGGCGCGGTGTACCTCGGCGCCTACTCGGCCCCGGCGGTCGACACCTCTTCCCTGCGACGCATCGCCGGCTCGGCGGCTGGCCACCGCTTCGGCGCCGCCGTGCTGTGCAGCGCCAAGCTCATCGGCGACAGCGCCACGATGGCCGTCGGCGCCCCCTTCGCGCCCGGCGACGGCAACGTGGACGCCGAGGGCGAGGTGACGCTCTGGAACCTCGACGACATCGACGCCAACAAGCCCTCCTGGACCCTCCACGGGCGCGCCGCCGGCGAACAGGACACCCCCGAGTACTTCGGCGCGGCCCTCGCCGCCTGCGAGCTCGACGGCGACGGTCTCCCCGAGCTCGTGGTCGGCGCGCCGGGAACGAGCGCCGGTCTCGGCGCCGCCTACGTCTTTCTCGGCAGCGACCTCCGCGGCGGCGCCGCCTTTGCCGCTCGCTACATCGTCCGCGGCGCCAGCAGCGACGCCCGCCTCGGCTCGGCCCTCGGCTGCGGCGACCTCGACGGCGACGGGCTCGACGAGCTGGTCGTGGGCGCCCCAGGCGAAAACGCCGCCGACGGCACCCGGCAGGTGGGCGCCATCTACGTGTTCCGCGGGCCGCTCTCCGCCTGGAACGCCCAGGTGTTCGCCGGGGTAGACGAGTGGGCGGTGCTCCGTGAAGACCGCGCCTTCCTCGAGGCCGGCAAGCGCTTCGTGGTGGGCGACCTCGACGGGGACGGGCTCTCCGACCTCGTCACGCTCCTGCGGCAGCGCGCGCGCTGAGGACGCCCGCGGCGGGCCCGCCACGAGCTCGATCTGGCGCCCCAGCTACGCGCCATCGCCCGCTCCCCTCTCCCGCTTGCGGGAGAGGGTGGCTGGAAGCCGGGAGAGGGCAAAGAGGCCCAGTACAACCAGCGCCCCCACGCTGATCCACCGCCACGACCGCGCCCTGTCCTCCACGCGCAAGACGGCGGGCCCCGCCCCGCTGGCCACGAGCAAGCCGGTGGCCTTCTCGGCGCGAAGCTCGGCGCCGGCCCACCAGGCATTCGCCGCCTTTCGGGCGCGTAGTTCATATGGGCCGGGGGCGGCGACATCGAGGGCGCCCTCGCTCGACACGACCTCGGCCCGCCCGGCGCGCACTGTCACCGGGGGGAAGGACACGGCGCGCGACAGCACCGTCCACGGGCCGTGTCGCGACACGATGGAGAAGCCGCGGGCGGCCTCCAGCCAGCCGACGACCTGGGGGTCCCAGGTCAACAGCGCCGTCACCCCCCAGGCGTCGAACCGGTCGAGCAGTTCCTCGTGGAAGTCCTCCCGCGGCTTGCGTCGCGACAGGCCAGCGAAGAAGTGATCCTCGGAGCGCGACACACGGGTAACCGGCGAGGGGCTGATGCCGTACCAGCTCCCGAGGATGTCGCCCCCGTGGCGGGCGGCGAGCAAACCACCGGGGTGCGACCAGTACAGTTCCGCGGGCGCGCCCTCGTTGACGAAGGTGTCGTGCACGTACACGCGCCCCGCCCCCGCCTCGGCCACCGCTGCCCGGTAGGCGGCCTCCAACTCGGGGTGCTCGGCCGCCGGCATCTCCCGTAGGCCCGCGAGACCGGTCGAGACGGCCTGCAGCCAGGGGAAGAATGTGAGCATCACGATGCCCGCACCCCTGAGCATCACCTGTCGCGACGACGAGTTGCCGTCCGGAGGGACCCGCGCGCTCACCCGCTCGGACAGCGTGCGCAACGCCGCCGCTGCCCGGATGGCCAGCGCGACGTGCAAGAAGGCATGGAGACGGAAGGGTACCGGTCCCAGCGGCGACGGGCCCCCGATCGACGGAGAGAGCACGCAGATCTCGAGCAGCGCCAGCACCGCGAGGCCATCGAGCGCGAGCGAACGGTCCTCCACCCGCCGGGGGACGAGCACGAGCAGGGTCGCGACTGCCCACACCGTCACCGACAGCGCCCCGCCGAGGAGCACGCTCCCCCGCGGGAAGGCGAAGGGCGACACGGGAAAACCCAGCGCGAGCACGACCTCGCCCCAGCGGTAGGGGTGCGCCCCCCCGAAGTCGTGGAGCGCCGGGTCGAGAAGCGGCACCCACACGCCCGCGCCGACCGCCAGGGCGCCGATGCCTGTCGCGACGTGTACCCAGGGCACGCGACGATTCCGCGCCGCGGCACCCACCGCCTGCACGCCGAGCGCCACCCCGCCCACGGTGGCCGAGAGCGTGTGGAACCAGAACGCGCCTCCCAGCAATAGCGCGCTCCCGATGCCCGGCCCCCGTGCGAAGGCGAAGATCACCAGCGCGTTGGCCACCCGGTAGGGCCACATCCCGCCGGCGCTACCCCCGATGCCGTAGGTGTCGGTGGCCACGCTCGCCGCCAGCGCGCCGGCCATCCACGCGACGTCGTCCCGCGCGTAGAGGCGCAGGGCTAGTCGCGACACGGCCACGGCGAACAGCACGTTGGCCAGGACGATGGCCATGGCGTTCCCGGCAACGAGATCGGTCCCGAGTCGTCCCGCGAGGCCGAGCAACGCCCAGGGCAGCGGGGCGCTCACCTGCCCCACGGGAATGCCCAGCTCGGCGCGCTCGCTGAAGGCGAACAGCCCCTCGGCGTTGCCCAGCGCCTGAGCCTCCAGGACGTGCGCCGCGTTGTCGAGGTACCAGCCGCTCCCCTCGCCCACCACAGGCAACACCGGGATGGCCGCGGCGAAGCAGAGGCTCAAGACGGCGACGCGGCGCATCCCGCCGGTCCTAGCCGCCCGGCGGGATATGCGCGGCCCCCCTCCCCGGCGACGCATGAACGACCTGCTCCGACTCGCCACCGACGCCGCGCTCGAGGCCGGCGCCGCCGTCCGCAGCTACTACCGCGACCGCACCATCCTCAAGGACAAGGGGGAAGACAACCCGCTCACCGAGGCCGACCTCGCCAGCGACCAGATCCTCGCCTCGCGCCTGCGGGCGGCTTGTCCCGACTTCGGCTGGCTGTCCGAGGAGTCGGTCGACGACCCGTCGCGACTCAACAAGGAGTACGCCTGGATCGTCGATCCGCTCGACGGCACCAAGGAGTTCACCCTCGGCATCCCCGAGTTCGTGGTGAGCATCGGCCTGGTGCGGCGCGGCGCACCGGTGCTCGGCGTGCTCTACAACCCCATCGCCGACGAGCTGTTCTCCGGGGTTGTCGGCGAGGGCGCCAGCTTCAACGGGCAGCCCTGCCGCGCCTCGTCGCACGCCGGGCTCCAGGGCGCGCGCGTGGTGTGCAGTCGCACCGAGATGAAGAAGGGCATGTTCGAGCGGTGGACCGACCGGATCGCGCTGGTTCCCGTCGGCAGCGTGGCCTACAAGTTCGGTCGCGTGGCCGCCGGGCAGGCCGAGGCCACCTTCACGCCCCAGCCGCGCAACGAGTGGGACATCTGCGGCGGCGTGGCGCTGGTGCTGGCTGCCGGGGGGCGCGCCACCAACGGCCAGGGCGAGCCCTACGTGTTCAACCGCGCCAACCCCCTGGTCGACGGCGTGTGCGCCACCAACGGCATCGTCCACGACGAGATCCTCGGCCTCATGCGCGCGTAGATGAAACGCCCGCTGCTCGTCGTCTTCTTCACGGTGGTGCTCGACCTGGTCGGCTTCGGCCTCGTCATCCCCCTGCTCGCTTTCTACGCGGAGAGTTTCCAGGCCACGCCGCTCCAGGTCACCGCGATGATGACCTGCTTCTCGCTCGGCCAGTTCTTCGCCGCGCCCATCTGGGGACAACTGAGCGACAGGTACGGTCGCAGGCCCCTGCTGCTGTTCTCCATCCTGATGACGGCCCTGTCGCTGTTCGCCTTCGGCTCGGCGACCGAGCTGTGGATGTTGTTCCTGTTCCGCACGCTGCACGGCGCGATGACCGCCAACATCGCCATCGCGCAGGCGTGCGTGGCCGACCTGACCACGCCAGAAACGCGCGCCAAGGGCATGGGCCTGCTCGGCGCCGGCTTCGGCATCGGCTTCACCGTGGGTCCCTTCATCGGCGGCGAGCTGTCTCACTTCGGCCTGGCGGTCCCCATCTACGCGGCCGCCTTCCTCTCGCTGCTGAACTTCGCGCTGGGGCTCGCCTTCCTCCCGGAAACGCGCCTCCCGGGAGCAGCGTCGGCGGCGCGACCCATCTCGCCCACCGCCCTCCTCTCGGCGCTGCGCCACCCGCGCGCGGGTCTCCTCATCCTGCTCACCTTCACTTACGTCTTCGCCTTCGCGGCGATGGAGTCCACCTTCACGCTCTTCGCCGAGCACGAGCGGGGGCTGCAACCCAAGGACGTGGGGCGTCTCTTCGGCGCCATCGGCGTGGTCGGCGCCATCGTGCAGGGCGGCCTGATCCACCGCCTCGTCAAACGTTTCGGCGAGGCGCCGCTCATCCCGGCGGGGATTCTGCTCGTGGCGGTGGGGCTGTTCTTCTTGCCCTCGGCGCCCGTCGGCGCCCCGCTGCTCACCACCTTCGCGGTGCTCGCGATCGGCCAGGGCATCGCCACGCCCGCCTTGCAGAGCCTCGTTTCCCGCTCGGTATCGGCCGACGAGCAGGGCTTCATCCTCGGCTGCAACCAGTCGATGGGCGCGCTGGCGCGCGCCTTCGCCCCCATCGCGGGTGGTGCGCTGTTCTCGAGCGTTTCGCACGCGATGCCCTTTTACGTCTCGGCGGGGCTCCTCGTGCTCAGCGCGGCGCTGGCGCTTCGGGCCACTCGCTAGACAGCCTCCCGGGCTCGACCAGCCCGAGACGAGCAACTTCTCGACCAGCTGTTCCGCGCGCCATGGCCGTCGCCTGCGCGGAATGCCCGCTCGCGACCTAAAACTACTGGTCGGAGGCGGGCTCGGGCGCCGGGGCGGGGGGCGGCTTCACTGGGACATCCACCAGCCAGAAGCCGTCGCCCTCGGCGGGGGCCTCGGCAAGAATCTTTCCAGCCTTGAACACTGCCGATCGCCCCGAGAAGAACACGCCGTCCTCGTCGCCCCAGCGGTCGGCCACCGCGAGCACGCCGCTCCAGCCCCGGAGCTGCTGCATCCAGTAACGGTGGACGTCGCTGCCCTCGTCGACCCAGTTGGTGGGGAAGCACAACAAGTCCGGCTTCGTCTTGCGCATGTGCGTGAGGAAGCGCGGGTCGTTGATGTCCATGCAGATGCCGAGGGTGGTGACGCCCCAGGGCGTGGTCCACACCGGGTAGGGCAAGTCGCCGGGGTTGGCCCAGGTGTGGTCGTCGATGTAGAGCAACCGCTTGCGATAGTTGACCTCGATCTTCCCTTCCGGGTTGATGACGATCGCCGCGTTGTAGAGCTTGCCCTCGTTGTCTTCCACGAAGCCGATGACGATCCACGCGCCGAATTCCTTGGCCAGGGGCCCGAAGACCCGCCAGGTGGGCCCCCGCGGGATCTCTGACATCGGCCGCACCACCTCGGGGTTGGGAAAGCGGTAGCCCGTGGCCGCCATCTCCGGCAGGACCACCATCTTCGCGCCGGCCTCGAGCGCCTGCCGCGCCAGCGCGCCAAGCTTCTCCAAGTTGGCGTTGCGCGCGCCGCGACGGGGCCTGAACTGGACGACAGCGATCATGCCGGGGCCCATTAACCGGGGCGGGAGGGGGCGGCGCCGCGCCTCGCCAGGGAAGCGTCGAGAGCTACCACGCCCGCACGTCCACCCAGGCCGCCGTGTCGCACGAGTACTCGGCGTTGGGCGAGGCCACGAGGTGGAGTTCCCCGGTCACCACGGCGAGCGTGCCGGTGGCGACGGGCTCGTCGTAGTTCGCCCGGGAGGAACTGGTCCACAGCGTGGCGCCGTCCTGCGCGACCGAGAAGGTGGCGCCGTCCCCGCACTGTTGCACCCAGTCCTGGAGGCCCACCGCCGCGCTGAAATGGGTGACCCCCGGGGGCAGCGCCAGGGTGACGTCGCTGGGCGCGTGGGCGAACACCCCCGTGCAGAAATGCTCGCCCGCGATGTTGAAGCCCGGCCCCCAGTTGGTGCTGTCGACGAGCAGGCTGCCCCAGCCCACGGTCCCGGCCGGCCCGAGGTCGGCGGCGCGGTACTCGCCGGGAGCGGGGTCGTCGCAGGGAGCCGCGTCCCGGCCGAGCAGGGCCGAGGCGCGCGTGTGTACCCAGAGGCGAAGGTCGTGGCGCCGCTGGTCGAAGGCCGTGCCGTAGCCGAGCAGGTCGTCGTACACGTCTTCCCGGATCAGCGCCGCGGCCGCCGCGATCTCCGCGTCGACCACGCTCCACTCGCCCGGGCCGGCGAGGCTCTCCTGCACGATGGCCTCGATATCGATGCCCGAGGCGATGGCGCGGCTCAGCACCGGGTCGGTGTAGGCCGCCCCGGACACCGGATTGTAGGCCCAGGGGCTGGTGAGCCAGGGCGCCTCGGGGTCGACCACCAGCGCGGTGGAGAAGTAGTAGGGGTAGCCGAGGTCGGCGTCGAGATCCCAGGCGACGATCGACCAGAAGCCGTCGAGGTTGTACAGGTAGAAGTTGTTGCCGTCGGCCGAGAAGGTGTCGATGCCTCCGAACACGCTGCGCGTGACGGACATGCGGGTGAACTCGTCGAGATCGAGCGCGGCTTCCAGCTCCGCCTCGCTGCCGCTGGCCACGATCTCGGCGATGGCGACGAGGTCGCTGCCGTCGGTCTCAGCGTTGGTCTGGGGCACGTACCAGTCGAGCGGCCCGCCGTTGACAATGGGATTGAGCCCCTGCCCGTGGTGCCCGTCGGCGGTGCCGTACAGGTTCCCCGAGTCGTCGCCGAACCAGCGCCGCAGGAAACGATCATCCACCGGCTCGAACAGCACGTAGAAGCCCGCGGGCTCGTCGTTGACCGTCAAGCGCGTCCACCCGGTGCGCGCGGCCGGCAGGCCCGACCGTCGTAAGATCGCGGTGCCGATCAGCTCGTTCATGAAGCCGGGGTCCTGCGAGCTGTTGTCGAGCTTGAGTTGCTCGATGCCGTTGTAGTCCTGCCCGGGGACGAAGTGGTCGAAGCTCAGCTTGATGGATGGCTTGCCAGGGATGAGCGACCCGGCGCCAAAGGCACGGATCCCCACGGTCTCCACCACCTCGCTGCCATGCCGGAAGGTCGCGGCGTGCCAGTTCTCCGCGTAGGGGTTGTCGCGTATGTCGGCCCAGTCGGCGGCGGGCAGCTCCAGCGCGAAGTCGTGGATCACCGTGGGATCGAAGATCGCGTCGGTGGGATCGCTCTCGCCGGGGCCGGGGACGGACTCCTCCTCGGCGGTGTCGGCCGGGGCGGGGCTCTCCCCCGCGAGCGGGATGTCGGCCACGGCGCAGGCGAGGAGAAGGGTCACGGGGGGGATGATGCCACGGGGCCCTCACCCCGCCGGGAAGAGGCTCGCGACCCCGACCGAGAAACCCGGCAGTTCCCTGGAGGTGAGCACGCCGTCGACGAAGCCCACGGTCGCGAGGCCGCGCACCACCTCGATGTTGCGGGCCATCGGGTCGACAATCCAGTACTCCGCCACGCCCCCCTCGGCGTAGATGAGGCGCTTGGCGATGCGATCGTAGGTGCCGTGCCGCGACAGGATCTCCACGCACAGGGTGGGAGGCTCCACGATGGGGCGGTCGTCGAGCGGAGGCGGGCGCAACCACAGCATGAGATCAGGTTGAACGATTCGCGAGGGCCCGATGCGCACGTCGAGCGGCGCGTAGGCCACCAGCGCCGGCGGGTGGGCACCCGCCCAGTCAGCGAGCGCACGAAACGCCATCTGCGAGATCAACTGGTGCAACAAGCTCGGCCCCGGCATGATCACCACCTCCCCGTCCACCAGCTCGATGTGCTCGTTGCTCTCCGGCAGCGCCATGAACTCGGCCTCGGTCATGCAGAGGCGGCGATCACTCACGGAGAGCGGGACCATGCCTTCAGGGTAGCGCCACGCTGCACCCTCAGCAAGCCCCCGCGTGGCGCCGCTTACCTGTACACCCGTTCACCCGCCGGTTAGCAGGCCACGGCCATGAACGACGCGATCCGAATCCGAGGCGCCCGGGAGCACAACCTCCAAGGTGTCAACGTGGATATTCCCCACGGGCTCCTCTCGGTGATCACCGGCGTCTCGGGCAGCGGCAAGTCCTCGCTCGCCTTCGACACGCTCTACCAGGAGGGGCAGCGGCGCTTCATGGAGAGCCTGTCGCCCTACGCGCGGCAGTTTCTCGGGCAGATGGAGAAGCCCAGGGTCGATGGGGTCACGGGGCTCTCGCCCACCCTGTGTATCGACCAGAAAACGGTCAATCGTAATCCACGCTCCACCGTCGGCACCGTCACCGAGATCTTCGACCACCTCCGCCTATTGTGGGCGCGGCTCGGCACGCCCCGCTGTCCCCAGTGTCACACGCCCATCGCCCGGCGCAGCCCCACCGACATCGTCGACAGCCTGCTTCGCGCGCACGAGGGCCAGCCGCTCACCGTCCTGGCGCCCATGGTCCGCGACCGCAAGGGCGAGTACCGCAAGGAACTCGACGAGTGGCGCCGCGATGGCTGGCTCCGCGTCCGGGTCGACGGGAATCTGCGCTCGCTCGACGACGAGATCACGCTCGAACGCTACGAGAAACACACGCTCGAGCTGGTGATCGACCGGGTGCGCGTGGCGCGGGACGACCGGGCACGGCTGGTCGAGGCGGTGGAGCGGGCCGTCGCGCTGGCCGGCGGCACCTGCGCCACGATGGTGGGCGAGGTGGTGTGTACCCACGCGGTCGAACGTGCCTGTCCCGACCACGGCATCTCCATCCCCGAGATGGAGCCCCGCCTGTTCTCGTTCAACGCGCCCCAGGGGGCTTGCTCCACCTGCATGGGCATCGGCCACGTGTTTGCCGACAGCCGCGGCAACTTCCTTCCCGCGCCGAGCGACCTCGCGCCCGAGAAAAGGCTCGTCTGTCCCGTCTGCCTGGGGAGGCGTCTCAATCCCATCGCGCTGGCCGTCACCTTCCGCGACCGCACCCTCGACACCGTGGTGTCGATGTCCGTCCACGACGCGCTGGCCTTCTTCGATGGCGTGGTGCTCGAGGGGAGCGAACTGAAAATCGGCCAGGGCATCGTGCGCGAGTTGCACGACCGCCTGCGCTTCCTCGGCGAGGTGGGCCTCGGCTACCTGTCGCTCGACCGCGCCGCCAACACCCTGTCCGGCGGCGAGGCCCAGCGAATCCGGCTGGCCGCGTGTGTCGGCAGCGGGCTGGTGGGTGTCACCTACGTGCTCGACGAGCCGAGCATCGGGCTCCACCCGAGAGACAACACGCGACTGATCGGTGCGCTCGACCGCCTTCGCGACGCGGGCAACACGGTCGTCGTGGTGGAGCACGACCGCGAGACGATGGAGCGCGCCGACCTCGTGGTCGACGTCGGTCCCGGCGCCGGGCGCCTCGGCGGCCACATCGTGGGACAGGGGAGCCCCCGCGAGCTGGTGAAGCTCGACACGGAAACCGCGCGCTTCCTGCGCGACGAGGAGCGCATCGAGCTCCCGGCCGAGCGCCGTCGCGGCAACGGGCGCACCTTCCCGGTGCGGAAGGCGACTGTCCACAACCTCAAGGGCTTCGACCTCGACCTTGCCCTCGGCACGCTCACCGTGCTCACCGGCGTGTCGGGCAGTGGCAAGTCCACGCTGCTCTTCGACGTGATCGAGCCCGCGCTCCTGCGTGCCAGCACCGAGCGCGGCGCCGCCGTCGACAAGGTGATCGAGATCGACCAGTCGCCCATCGGGCGCACGCCGCGGTCCAATCCAGCCACCTACACCGGCGCCTTCGACCTCGTTCGCGACTTGTTCGCTCAGCTCCCCGAGGCCAAGGCACGCGGCTACAGCAAGTCGCGGTTCACGTTCAACGTGAAGGGCGGTCGCTGCGAGGACTGCGAGGGCGCCGGGGTGCGCACCGTGGAGATGAGCTTCCTCGCCGATGTCGAGGTGGTGTGCGAGCGCTGCGAGGGCAGACGTTTCAACCCGGAAACGCTGGAGGTGACCTACCGGGAACGCTCCATCGCCGACGTGCTCGCGATGACGGTGAGCGAGGCCACCGCCTTTTTCAGCCACCACCGCAAGCTCTCGCGCATCCTCGGGACGATGGAGCGCGTAGGCCTCGGCTACGTGTCGCTGGGACAGACGGCCTCCACGCTCTCCGGGGGCGAGGCGCAGCGCGTGAAGCTCGCCACCGAGCTGCACCGCGTGGCCACCGGCAACACCGTCTACCTGCTCGACGAGCCCACCACCGGGCTCCACTTCTCCGATGTCCGGTTGCTCATTGGCGCCATCGGCGACCTCGTACACGCCGGGAACACGGTGCTGGTGATCGAGCACAACACCGACCTCATCAAGGTGGCCGACCAGGTGATCGAGCTGGGGCCGGAGGGTGGCGCCGCCGGGGGACAGCTCCTGTTCCAGGGCACGCCCGAGGCGCTCTGCAAGGCCGCCACGCCCACGGGCAAGGTGATGGCCGAGCTGCCAGAGCTCGGCGGACCACCGAGAAAGTTCGCGTCCGGTCGAAAACGCACGCGGCCACCGGGCGAGGCCGACGACCTGGTGATCAGGGGCGCGCGCTGTCACAACCTGCGCGGCGTGGATGTCACCTTCCCGCGCCACCAGCTCACGGTGATCACCGGCGTGTCCGGCAGCGGCAAGACCTCCCTCGCCTTCGACACCATCTTCGCCGAGGGGCAGCGGCGCTACGTGGAGTGCCTGTCCACCTACGCGCGGCGTTTCCTGGGCCGCCTCGACCGCGCGGCGGTCGACGAGGTGAAGGGGCTGGCCCCGGCCATCGCCATCGACCAGAAGGTGAGCGCGCAGACGCCGCGCTCCACCGTGGCCACCGTCACCGAGATCCAGGACTACCTGCGACTGCTGTACGCCAACGTGGGCGTGCCCCACTGCCCGCGCTGCGGCGAGGTGGTCCGCGCCTGCTCGCCGGGACAGGCCGCCGAGCGTTTCGCCGGGCTCGGCCGGGGACGGCTGGTGGCTTCGTTGGCCAAGCCGCGGACCGTAGCCGAGCTGCTGGCGGATGGGTTCACGCGCGGGTGGGTGGACGGGGCGGAGGTGGAGCTGGAGGCGATGCGCCTGGTGGCCGAGGTGGTCATCGACCGCTTCGATCCCGACCGGGTGGAGCGACAGCGCGTGTCGGAAGCCGTCGCGCTGGCCTACCGGCTGGGCGGGGGGCGCTGCCGCTTCGTCCACGCCGCCGGGGAGCACCCCATCGCCGAGAAGCCGCAGTGTTCGAGACACGGCGCCACCGTGCCCCACCCGCTCAACGCGCGGCACTTCAGCTTCAACCACCACATGGGCGCGTGCCCGGCCTGCGAGGGGCTGGGCCGCAAGCGCGAGCGTGCCGTGTGGTTCAAGGAAGACGACCAGAAGCTGCTCGCCGACCTCGCGCCCGGCGCCACCTGCTACGCCTGCCAGGGGCAGCGGCTCCGCCCCGAGTCGCTCGCGGTGACCGTGGGCGGCAAGAGCATCGGCGAGGTGGGGCGGATGACCGTGGGCGACGCACGAGCCTTCTTCGACACGCTCGCCTTGCCGGGCAACGACGCCACCGTGGCCGAGCCGCCGCTGCGGGAGATCCGGGCCCGGCTGGGGTTCCTCGCTGAGGTGGGCCTGTCCTACCTCACGCTGGAGCGCCGCGGCGACACCCTCTCCGGCGGCGAGGCGCAGCGGATCCGGCTCGCCTCCCAGATCGGCTCCGGCCTCACCGGCTGCCTCTACGTGCTCGACGAGCCCACCATCGGGCTCCACCCGCGCGACACCCAGATGCTGCTCGGCACCATCGAGCGGCTCCGCTCGCTCGGCAACACCGTGGTGATGGTGGAGCACGACCCGGCCACCATCCTGCGGGCCGACCACGTGGTCGACATGGGCCCCGGCGCCGGCGAGGAGGGCGGGATGGTGGTGGCGGCGGGCAAGGCCGCGGAGCTCGGTAATGGCTCGCTCACCGGGGCCTTCGTCCGCGGCGAGCGATCCATCATCGTCCCGGAGAAACGTCGCAAGGCGAGCGGCTGGATCGAGGTCGGCCCGCTCACGCGGCACAACTTACAATCGGTCAAGGCCCGCTTCCCCCGCGGCTGCCTCAGCGTCGTCACCGGCGTGTCGGGCTCGGGGAAGAGCACGCTGGTGATGGAGGGCCTGGTGCCGAGGCTCGGCGACGCGATCGTCATCGACCAGTCGCCCATCGGGCGCTCCCCTCGTTCCACGCCAGCCACCTACGTGGGTGCCTGGGACGCCATACGCGAGCTGTTCGCCCAGGTGCCCCTCGCGCGGGAACGTGGCTATACAAACGCGCGTTTTTCCTTCAATGGCTCCGCCGGTGCCTGTCCCCACTGCGGCGGCCACGGGCAGGTGCAGATCGAGATGCACTTCCTCTCCGACGTCTGGGTGCGCTGCGAGCCCTGCGGCGGACGCCGTTTCGAGTCCACCACGCTCGACGTTCGCTACAAGGGCCTGTCGATCGCCGACGTCCTGGAGATGCGCGTCGATGCCGCCCTCGACCTCTTCGCGGCGCACCGCAAGATCCGCCGCGGCCTCCAGGCCCTCTTCGACGTGGGCCTCGGCTACCTGCGCCTCGGGCAGGCCGCCACCACCCTCTCGGGCGGCGAGGCCCAGCGCATCAAGCTCGCGGTGGGCCTGATGGACAAGCCCGGCGGCGACCGCGTGTACGTGCTCGACGAGCCCACCACCGGCCTGCACCTCGCCGACGTGGAGCGGCTGGTGGCGGTGCTCGACAAGCTGGTCGACAACCGGCACACGGTGGTGGTGATCGAGCACCACGTCGACGTGATGCGCCACGCCGACTGGGTGATCGACATGGGCCCCGGCGCCGGCGTCGCGGGCGGCCGCGTGGTGGCGGAGGGCACGCCGGAAGCGGTGGCGCGCTGTGCCGTGAGCGCCACGGCGCCATTTCTCGCCCCCGAGGGCCTCGCTACCTGATGCGGACCATGCACTCCGAGGGCAGAACCTGCTCGCCGTCGGCGGGACGCAACAGCCAGTAGCTGTAGTCGACCACCACCTCGGCGCCCGTCTCCATCACCCGGTTCTTCAGCGCCTCGGCCGCGCGCCCGGGAACGGTCCAGTAGGCCGCGAACACCGCCACGCGCTTCTCGTCGAGCCCCTGCGCCCGGCCCACCCAGTCGAGCGCCTTCTCGCTGGGGCCGCTGCCCCGCAGGCCCACCGGCGTGCCGATCACCACGCCGTGGTAGTCCTCGACGCTCACCTCGCCCTCGCCCATCGCCTCGGCGGTGACGACGAAACCGCGGTCTTCGAGCATCTGCTTCATGCGCGGCACCACCCGCGCGCAGGCGCCCCGGGCGTCGTCGTAGGCGATGAGGAGTGACTTGGGCTTGAAGGGCACTGCGGTCCCGGAGGGGGCCCACGAATACCCCCGGGTCAACGGGTGGTCAACCGCCGGCAGGGGTCAAACGGCGGTCAACCTGCTTGACCCGCGACCCCCGCGAGATGTACACCGCGCGGCGTCACGAGGCATTGCATGTCGCGCTGGATGGTCAACGTCCGAGGAAACTCCTTCTCCGCCGGCTCGATGGACGAGCTCAAGGCGCTCGCCAAGAAGGGTGAGCTGGGCGGGGGCGACATCGTCCAGCCGCCGGGGGCGCAGGAGTGGCTCTACGCGGTGGAGATCCCCGAGCTGAAGGCGTCGATCCGGGTCGATCCGATGGACGGCCTCGACCTCCCGCAGGAGCAGTCCTCGGGCGTCTCGCCCATCGTCAAGGGCATCGCCGCCGGCCTGATGGCGCTGGTGTCGATCGGCCTCTGGGGCTACGCGCTCTCGGTCAAGAACAGCATGCCGCAGGCCGATCAGCTCGAGCTGATCGGCAAGCACGGGCTCTCCTTCTCCGAGGTGCTCGTCACCGGCACCGGCGTGGAGTTGCAGGCCGACGCCACGGGCAGCTCCGGCGTGGTGGCGCCGCTCCCGAAGAACAAGAAGGCCGAGCTGCTCGCCAAGCGCGGCAACTGGTACAAGCTCCGTTACGACGGCAAGGAGGGCTACGCCCCCGTCGACAGCGTGATCCCCGCCTACTACTTCGCCGACGAGCGCACCAAGCTCGACTACGACCCGCTGTACAACCCCGACAAGTACGTCTACGTGATGAACAGCTCGTGGATGATGCCGGCCGAGAGCAAGCAGAAGAACGCCAGCATCATGTCCTTCATGTTGCAGAACGACAGCAAGTTCGGCATGACCGACCTGCGCATCGTGGCGGTGCTCAAGGACGGGACGGGAGGGGTCCTGGAGCAGAAGGAGGTGCCGGTGGAGGGCGTCATGGCGGCGAATCGCAGCGAGATGGTGGGGACGCTGCTCCCCGCCAGCAAGAACGAGCAGCCGCGCGTGATGCTCACCAGCGACATGATGAAGCTGGCGGAAACCGACGACAAGGTGACCTCTCGCTGGCTCGATGGCGTGGAGGTGATCCTGCCGTCGGCCCAGGTGGCCGAGGCCAGCGTCACGCTCGTCGAGGTCCGCGCCGTGCCCCCCGAGGGCTAGGCCCTACACGTAGTCGGTCACCTTCCGCCGCCGGGCCGGGCCCGTTTCCTGCGCGGCCTGGCAGCGCACGCACAGGGTGGCGTGAGGCAACAGCTCGAGGCGCCGGAAGGGGATGGGCTCGCCGCAGTCCTCGCAGTCGCCGAAGCTGTCGGGCTCGTCGTCGAGGCGGCGGAGCGCGGCGGCGAGGGCGATGGTCTCCGCCGTCCACGCGGCATTGCGACCGGAGGCGATGGCCTGGTCCATCTGCATGTGCGGGCCGAGGTCGTCATCGTGGGCGGTGGCGCTGGTGTCGACGTCTTCCCGCGCCACGCTCTGTGGCCCCTGCGCCAGCCGGGCGTCGAGCCGGGCCTTCAAGAGTTCACGAAGGCGAGCGGCCTCTTCCGCGTCCATCGGCCTACCAGCTCAGCTCGAACCAGTCAGTGGGGTTGTAGCCGGCGTAGGGGTAGCCCCAGCCGTCGGGGAAGTGGTCGCAGTAGTAGTCGGGCTCGCCGCACCAGCCCACGCCGAAGCCAAGGTTGAAGGTGTCGAAAGAGAGGCCGAGCGCGGTGATCGACACGTCGATCTGCACCGTGGAGGCGTCCGGGTAGCTCACCACGGGATCGGCGAGGGTGGTGAAGCTCGACGTGGCGAAGCTGTAGCCGCGCAGGGAGCCCACGCCCGACTGGGCGACGAGGATGTACAGGTCGTAGTCGGCCCCGCTCGACTCGCCCCAGGCCTCGACGAAGAGCGTGCCGGTGTCGAAGGCGCTGTCGCTAGCCAGTCGCAACTGCAGGTTGTCGCCGTCCACCCGCCAGGTGCCGTTCAACACGTCGAAGCCGTCGCCGCTCACCACGTCGCCGAGCGGGTCGTCGAGGTCGGACATCGACACGAAGGGGCGCTCGCCGAGCGTGAGCGGGAACACCGCCACGTAGCTGCGCAGGTTGTCGACCAGGGTGAGCTCCAGCACCACCGTGTCGCCCGCCGCGCCACCGCTGACCATCACCTCGAAGTCGTCGACGATCTCGGTGTCGCCCACGCCGAGCGAGCCCACCGACTCGGAGTTGTCGCCGGCCGTGGCGGTGGCGGTGCTCGACGCGCCGATGCCGAGCGTGCCCACCACCTGGCCCGACATCGACTCGTCGCCGGTGTTGGTGACCCGGAACGTGAACTCGGCGGACTCGTCGGGATCGAGGATGCCGTCGCGACCGTCGTCGTCGATCTCG
This sequence comes from Deltaproteobacteria bacterium, assembly GCA_016875315.1. GTDB lineage: Bacteria > Myxococcota_A > UBA796 > UBA796 > SXON01 > SXON01. The sequence goes on from VGRQ01000030.1 coordinate 16,574, forward strand.
ATGCCGGTGATCTTCGCCACCGGGAAGGGCACGGCCAGCGACAGCTCCTCGGTCCAGCTGTCGACCCCGTCGGTCAGGGTGAGCGCGGCGGTGACCGGCTCGGAGTCGGTGTGCGACGCCGACACCTCCACCGAGAACACGCCGCTGGCGGTCACCACCTCGCCGGCCTCGAAGGTGTCGGGATCGAAGGTGACCGGCCCCCCGTCGAGCACCACGAGGTCGGCGTGCGTGGAGGCCAGGGTCGCCACCAGCGGGCCGCTGCTCTCGGCCCCGGCGTTGTAGAGCTCCACCGCCAGCGTCACCCCGGTGCTGCCCGGGTCGAGGATCTCGGGGCTGGTGGTGACGTCGAGGAGCGTCGGCGCCGGGGGCTCCGGCAGGTAAATGACACCCTCGTTGTCGCTCGCCACCACGCTCGGGGTGTCGGTGGACACGTAGTCCTGGCCGTCGTAGTTGATGGCAAAGTCGGTGACGGTCCCGCCCTCGGCGGTGTCGACCCGCAGCCACCAGCGCTCCGCCCCCGCCGCGGGCGGCAGCCAGTCGTAGGCATCGGTGATGTCGGCCGAGTAGCTCGTGTCGCCCTCGGCGGCCTCGCCTGCGAACACCTCGAGCTCGAAGTCCGGTGCGTCGAGGTCGCCCACGCCCACGCTGATCCGGACGGAGCCCGTGGCGAGGTTGTCGAAGGTGAAGCTCGCGCTGCTGGCGCGGCCCACGAGGAGCTGGTCGTCGAGGACCACCGGGTCGCCGCTCGACGCCACGGTGACGGTGAGCGGCAGGTACCGGTTGTCGGCGGTGGTGGCGCCCACGGTGTAGTCGAAGTCGGCCGTGCCGCTGCCGCCGGCCGCGATGTCGCCCACGAGCTGGCTTGAGCTGGTGAAGGAGGCACCGCCCTCGGGAAGTTCCACGCTCACCGAGACGTCGGTGGCGCCGACGGTCGATGTGTTGGTGACCGTGACACTGAGCACGCCGGACTCGCCAGGACGCACCACCTCGGGGCTGGTGGCCAGGCTGGCCACCAGGTCGGCGCCGAGCTCGGTGACGGCCACGTCGTCGATGTACCAGTCGTCGGCGTCCTGTCCCACGTAGTGCCAGGCGAGGTAGATCACCTCGCCCGCGTAGGCGCCGAGGTCGTAGGCGGCGCTGCGCGTCCACTCGCCGTCTGCCGGGTTGGGGAGCGGGTTGCTGACAGCGGTGTACTCGCCATCGGCGGGGTCGCGGCTACCGGTGCTGACCATCAGCGTGTGGCTCCCCTCGTCGCTCGACGCCCCGTACTCGTACCAGGTGAGCTGCGCCGTGGTCGCGGCGCCGAGGTCGATGGCCGGGGAGATGAGCCAGTCGTCGAGGGGATCGATATCGGCGATGCCACGGCCATGGCCCACGCTGTAGGTGCCGCCGTTGGCGCGGGCGGTGCTGAGCTCCCAGCCGTAGCCGGTGAAGCCGTCGCTGGCGTTGGCCCAGCCCAGCGACGACAGTCGTGTACTCTCGCCCTCGCCGGGCTCGAAGTCCTCGACGAAGGGGAAGGCCCGCCCCACCACGTCGACCGGCACCGAGAAGGGCTCGCGCTCGCCTTCCTCGGGCAGGAGCGACTCCGTGGAGGGGTCGCCGAGGTCGGCCGCCTCGAAGTAGTACTCGAGAGCGGGGTCGTCGACCGAGGCGCCGGGGATGGTGGCGGTCCACGTGTCGCCGTCGGCGCTCATCGCCGCGGGCGTGAAGGCGGTGGCCGTGCCGCTGCGGTAGTACACCCGGACGCTCGCCACGCCGTCGGGATCGGTGGCGGTCACGCTGAGCGACACGTCGTCGCCCTCGCTGGGCGAGGCGGGCGGCGTGTGTTCCATCTCCGGCCCCGCGTACACCGTGGCGGCAACCGAGTCGTTGCCACTGTCACACGCGGCGAGGATGACCAGCGCGATCATAGCCGGTCCTCGAAGAGCCAGCAGGCGGTGAAGCAGATGTGGGTGACGATGTTTCCGCTCAGGTCCTGTAGGCCAACACAATCGTAGCCGGCCGGGCAATCCTTCTGCGAGTCGCACTCCACGCCGCAGTAGCCAGCGTAGCAATAGTTCCCACCGCCGCCGCAGTCGCCATCCTCCTCGCAGTCGCGACAGTAGTAGCCGCCCGCCTCGTAACACTCGCCGGTGGGCGAGCAGAACTCGCCGAGGGCACAGTCGAGGTGGGTGTCGGTACACTCGGCCGACACACAACTGGCGGCCTCGGTGTCGCAGTAGTCACCGAACATGCAGTCGCTGTCTTCCTGGCAACCGGCCACGCAGGTGTTGTCGGTGCCGCAATACTGCTCGATGCCACACTGGGCCGAGGTGGCGCAGGTGCTGGCCACGCACTGCCCCTCGATGCACTCCTCGCCAAAGGCGCAGGGGGTGTCTTCCGAGCACTCGGCCTTCGTCGACTTGGCACAACTGAGAACCAGCAAGAAAGCCGCGATCATTGGCCGCTCCGGACCTTGTACTCGACCAGGAGGTACTGCTCCGACTCGGGCAGTTGCTCGTACTCGAAGTGGATGGCGTTGCGTTCTTCCACGTAGGTGTAGTCGACGTCGAGCGTGAGATCGCGAATCTTGCTCTCCTCGTCGTCGGTGGCGTAGAGCCCCACCTCCATCGTGTCGAGGTCGGGGTAGGCCGACAGGGTGAACTCGGCCTGCAAGCCCGAGAGCGTGAGTCCCAGCTGGGAG
>VGRQ01000031.1 GCA_016875315.1 Deltaproteobacteria bacterium
GTCTGCGGTCCTCAGCTTTCTCCTCGTGCAGCTCGCCGAGGCCAGCGACCGTCCCACCATCACCTTCGTGATGAACACCCACGACCACACCCACGTGGACGAGAGCGCCGACACCGTCATCCGCGCCGCGGGAATCTTTCGGAAGTACGGGGTCAAGGGCGACTTCTACCTCACCGGCCCGATCACGCAGGCCTACGTCAGCGAGCGTAGCGACGCGGTGAGCGCGCTGCGCGACATGGGGATCAGCTACCACGTCCGCGCGCCGCACCCCCTGTCCGACGGCTTCACCGCGCCCCTCTCGGCGCTGCGGACCAAGGAGCAGAAGGTTTCCGTCATCAAGCAGTACGAGACCTACGCGCAGGACATGGCCACCGGCGAGCTCAAGACCGGCACCATCGGCGGCTACACGCTGGTGAAGAACACCTTTGGCCGCGCGCCCTCGTGCGTGGGCCTGAGCGTCGGCAACGCCGGCGTGCGCGAGGCGGCGATGGAGGTGTTCGCCTCGATGGGCGCGAAGTGCGTGATCACCACGCACGCGTCGAGCTCGCCCAAGGCCGACCCCTTCACGTGGTACGGCACGCTACTGGAGCGACCGGGCGACATCAACGTCACCCGCTGGGGCGACCGCAACGACTTCTGGTGGAACCGCGTGGAGTCCGACCCCGACAACTACGACCCGCTGCCGAAGATGCGGGAGGCGCTCAAGTCGTGGACGCTGGGTCGCACGCCGTACGTCACGTCGCTCATCCACGAGAACAACTTCGAGCGTTCCGGCCCCGAGGGGTGGACGCTCTCGTACTACACCGACCGCACCAAGAAGACGATCCGGCAGCCGGCCTACCCGCTCACCGGGGTGGACGTGTCGAAGAGCCGGAACAAGAGGGAGAAGGAAGCCATCTGGGGGGCGTACGAGCGCTGGGTGCAGTGGGCGGCGGCCAACATGCGGGTGGCCACCAGCGAGGAGATCTACGGGACAGCGCTGGCGGCGAAGAACTAGTGCCGTCCTGTTGCTCGGGGACGGCCCGGCCGGGCCCCGAGTCGCGACACGGGAGGCCCCCCGGCGCCAGGCGATCCGCCACCCGGGGAGCTTTCACGCGGCCTTCGGCCGGGGGGTCCTGTCGCCCCCGTCGACCGGCCCGGCAAGCGGGCCGGCGCGCCAGGGGCACCACCCCCAGTCTCCCACTGGAGCCCGGGTGGCTCGATCACGTCGGCCGTACCCCGCTGCGAGGGGGCCCAGCCGGGCCTCGATACCCTGCGGGCGCCAGGCGATCCGCCACCCGGGGGCCCCTCACCGCGGTCGGCCGTGTTCGGCCCTGTGTCGCGACACGGGAGGCCCCCCGGCTCCAGGCGATCCGCCACCCGGGCGCCCGTCACGCGGCCTTCGGCCGGGGGGTCCTGTCGCCCCCGTCGACCGGCCCGGCAAGCGGGCCGGCGCGCCAGGGGCACCACCCCCAGTCTTCCACTGGGGACCGGGTGGTTCGATCACGTCGGCCGTGCCCCGCTGCGGGCGGGACGAGCGCGGCCTCCAATCCTCACGAGGTCCAGCGCGGGCGGAACCACGGGCTGCGGCGCCCTTGAGCACGCTCGGCGAGGTATTGCGGCAGCGCGGGCTGGAGCTGCGGGAGGCGCGGAAGCTCGCGGGGCAGGGGCGGGTGTGGCTGGGGTACACGCCGGTGGCCGACATGGGGCGAGAGGTGGCGGCCGACGAGGTGCGGGTGCTCGCGTCGCGGCCCGCGCACGCGCCCGGGCGCGACGCGGCGGTGGTGGCCCACGACGAGAGGCTGGCGGTGGTCTACAAGCCCTCCGGGCTGCTCAGCGTGCCCGCGCCGGGGCGACGCGAGCCCAGCGTGCTCTCGCAGGTGGCGCGGTGGCTCGGGCAGGCGCTGCCGGTGCATCGCATCGACGAGGGCACCTCGGGGCTGTTGCTGGTGGCGCGCGACGAGCGTTGCCAGCTCGACCTGAAGGCCCAGCTCGAGGAGCACAGCGTGGAGCGGCGCTACCTCGCGCTGGTGCGGGGGCGCTTCCCGGGGGAGCGGACCGTGGATGCGCCGCTGGGGCGCAAGGGCGACGGACGGCGCGGCGTGGTTGCCGGGGGAAAGCCCGCTGTCACCCACTTCCGGGTGGCTGATACATCGGGCGATGTATCAGTGGTCGAGGCGCGCCTGGAAACCGGCCGCACCCACCAGGTGCGGCTGCACCTTGCTCACCTGGGGTTTCCCATCCTCGGGGACGATCTCTATGGTGGAGCGAGGTTTTCTCGGCTCGCGTTGCATGCCCAGGTGCTCGGGTTCCGGCACCCGGATGGGGACCCACGGCGATACGTGTCGCCGTTGCCCGACGAGCTGTGGAGGCGGGCGTATGGGCGGTGAATCGGGGCGCGACCGCCGAGGTTGGACTTTGTCGCGACATCGCCCTTGCACACACTCTCTCTCTCTGCAATAGTTGAGCCGCTCCAACCAAGGAGCGATCGTGAAGCGTGTCCCCCTCTCTCCCCTGCTCGTGTTCTGCAATGCCGACAGCTACATCTTCTTCCCGGCCACGCCGTGGATGAACGCGCCCGACGCGGAGATGATCCGCGAGGCGCTCGAGGCACGCAACATGCCGGGTTCAGGCACGATGACCCTCACCGTCGGGCTCCAGACCTGCAACACGGTGGATGCCCCCGACGCGGCGGTGGCCCTCGCCACCTCGCGGACCGCCGACGGCCTGAGCTTTCCCGGTAGCTTCAGCGACAAGAGCGGCAACACGGGCAACCGCCAGCTCGTTCGCTTCGGCTACCTGGTCAAGAACACCACCACTAGCGACTCGACCGTGCGCTACGCCTGGGCCTGCGGCGCGGTCGAGCTGCACAGGAAGTAAGGCAGGTGGGCTGCGCTCCGGAAGGCAGCGCGGGCTGCGGCTGCGCGAATTGCCTGGGCGAGACCATGGGTAGCTCGGCGTGGCCGTCGCCCGCCCACGATCCGGAGATCGCGGTGCCCTTGCTGGCGATGGGCAGCCAGCCGTCCGGCGCGCCGCCCCCGTCTGGCTGCGTGCCCGACGACTTCCAGGATGCGTACGAATACTACGACTGTCGCGATATCGCGAAGTATGGAACCCCGATTGGCTACCCCAGCGAGTGCACGCGGATCGACGTGCCCGACTCGGCCTGGGATCGCGACTGCGCGTTCACAGACTGGACGGGCTGGAGAAACGGCGAGGACTGTCCCGAGCCCTACTGGAACATCACCACGCAGACGAAGGCCTGCAACCACTCGAGCGAGGAAGTAGACGAGCTCACGCGGCTGGCCGAGTTCACCGACTGCGAGGGCAACTTCCTGTCGCTGGTGCGCAAGGGGTGGTGCCTGCTCGTGGAGAACATGGATCTCGTGGATTGGGTGATCTGCCGGGTGTATGGGCCGGGGCAGACCTGCTTGCAGGGGATCCTGAAGGGGGAGAGGGAGACAAACTTCGCCTGCCGGGGTCTGGAAGAAGGTCGAACCGCCACCGCCGACCTACTCGGCGTGAGATTGAACCCCTATGCCGATGCTCTAGTATTTCAACGCCACATGTTCGCAAACGGGAGCAAAGAGGAGCGCCTCTGCGCCGTATTGTGGATGGCGGAGCTGCTGTTCCACGAGCTCCAACACTACTGCTTCCTGGGCGGATTCGCCACTGGCGATCGCACGTCCGACGATTGCGAGGGTGGAGGCGATGACACACCTTGGTATTGTCACAAGGATGGCGAGTGCGAGCCCGTCTGGATCGCCTCGAACACGCTTCGCACGCTCCTTCGCATGCGATACCCCAGGGCACGGGCCGCGCTTTGCTGCGACACCTGCTTGTCCGAGACGTTCTTCAGCAACAGCAATCCCGTGCTGCCGTCCTCCTGTCAGCGCGAGAGCGACCTCGTAGTGCAAGGTGCCTGACTACGCAGCGGAGGAGGATGCCCCACCTGCCATGGTCGATATCATCGTGCAGGGCGGGGTGGTTGGCGCGCAGAGCCGGACCGGACCCATGGGAGAGACCCCGTTCGGCGACGCAAAGTGGGGCGTTGGCGGCGAGATCGGGATTCGCTTCGCTCGATTGCGACCTTGGTTCGGCCTTGGCGTTGGTCCGACCGAGCTTTGCGCGAACTGGTCGTCGACAGACGACTACTGCTACCGCCGTGCGCTCGGCGGCGCGTTCGGTCTCGACTTGCGGCCTAGCGCTGCCGTGGGGATGGGCCCAATGGCCTGGTACACGGTCACCTACGCTTGGGAAGCCGGCGCCCGCGCGTGGTGGACCTACCCACTCCCCTTCTTCCCGGCCCTGCACATGGGCGCGGAAGCGGAGCTGCTCTTCGCCGTCCCCTACGGCCACGCGGTGACCGCCTCGGCGCAGGGCCGCATCGCGTTCGTGCCGGGCGAGATCGGGCGAGGGCGGTAGCGCCCCCACGATTTCCTTTCACACCCCCGCCCCTGGCGTGTCATACCCTCGTGTCGATGCTCCTCCTCCTCGCCTGCGCCGACCAGACCGTGTCGTTCGACAGCGGCGAGCCCGCGGCCAGCGACGAGGTCCAGGGGGGCGCCGAGGCCGACGCGCTCTTCGACGTGAGCGTGCTCCACGAGCTGGTGGTCGAGCTCGACCCCGATGACTGGGCCGAGCTCCGCGTGCAAGAGCGTACCTACTACGACCTCATGGGCGAGGAGTGCATGGAAGGGCCCTGGCCCAGCCCCTACACCTACTTCCCCGGCGAGGCCTGGCTCGACGGCGAGGCCATGGGCGAGGTGGGCGTCCGCAAGAAGGGCCTGATCGGCTCGGTCGTTTCCGACCGGCCCTCGCTCAAGATCGACGTGGGCGAGTATATCGACGACCAGCGCTTCTTCGGCCTGGAGAAGCTGGTGTTCAACAACGGCCGCCAGGACCCGAGCCGCATGCGCACCTGTCTCGCGCACCACTGGTTCAGCGAGGCCGGCCTCGTGGCGCCACGATGCGCGCTGGCCCACGTGGTGGTCAACGGCGAAGACCTGGGCATCTACGCTCACACCGAGAACATCGACGAGGAGCTGGTGGCGCGCCGCACCGGGCAGTGGCCCACCGCGATGTACGAGGGCACCCTCTCCGACTTCCGCGAGGGCTGGACCCAGACCTTCGAGTACGAGACCGACGACACCACCGGGGCCGAGCTCGAGGCCGTCACCGAGGCGCTCGAGGCCAGCGACAGCGCGCTCCTCGACACGCTCGACGCGGTGATCGACCTCGACGCCTTCTTCACCTTCTGGGCGGCAGAGTCTATCGCCGGTCACTGGGACGGCTACAACGCCAACACCAACAACTTCTACGCCTACGCGCTCCCCGGCGACGGTCGCCTGCGCTTCATCGCCAGCGGCCCCGACGCTGCCTTCGACCAGCGCGAGCCCTTCTGGGGCGACGACGGCGCCAACGCCTGGGTGGGCACCCTCAGCGCGCTCGCCCATCGCCTGTTCCTCCACGACGAGGGCCGCGGGCTGTACGAGGCCGAGCTGTCGCGACAGCTCGACGCGGCCTGGGACGGCGCGGCGAAGGTGGCCCAGATCGACGCCTGGGCCGAGCTGGTGGCCGAGCATGACGACAAGTCGATGCGCGCCGGCATCGAGGACACGCGCACGATCGTGGAGCTACGCGCCGACGACGTGCGCGACGGCATGGCGCGGGGCGCCGAGGCCGGCGAGCTGCGCGGCGAGGTGTGCTGGGAGACGGTGGGCGTGGCGACCGTCGACTTCAGCACCACCTGGGACAGCTACCCGCGGGGCGACCTGTGGACCGGCGGCGAGGCCGATACCTACTACGTGTTCGACGGGGTCGAGTACCCATCGATACAGGACGGTGTATCGGCTGGCACCGCCGAAGACGGCAGCGCCCTGTGGCTGATCATCAGCGAGATCGCCGACGGCGTGTACGTGGCGCCCTACGTGATCTTCGACGAGGCGGCGCTCTCGAGCGGGGCTGCGCTCGCACTCGACGGTCACGATGCCGAGGGCGCGATCATGTACCTCGACAGCAACCAGGGCGACCAGTGGCAGACCATCGCCTACCTCGGCAACGGCACGCTCAGCTTCACCGAGGCGGGCAACACCAAGGGCGACGTGCTCAGCGGGCGCCTCGACGTGGAGATCCTCGGGAGCCGGTAGCACCGGGCGGCTCGCGGGATGACCGTGGCGGGCGCGTCGGGATAGCCCGCGCCGATGCTCCTCCTCCTCGCCACCCTGGCCCACGCTGACGACGGCGCCCAGCGCTTCCTCGACCTCTACGACTCCCTGCTCTCCCGGCTCTACGCGCTCGACGCCGAGGCGAGCTGGCAGGCCGCCACCAACGTGAGCGATCTCAACCAGGGCCGCCGCGAGGCCGCCTCGCAGGCCACCGCCGCCTTCGTGGGCGATCCCCAGATCATCGAGCGCGCGCGCCAGTGGCGGGCGCGGGAGAAGGAGATCACGCCCCTGCAACTGCGGCAGCTCGACGCCATCCTCTACGCGGCCGGCGAGGCGCCGGGCGACCAGACGGAGCTGGTGAACAAGCGCATCGCCGCCGAGGCCCGCCAGGGCGCGGCCCAGGACGGTTTCGAGTACTGCATGGAGGCGCGCGCCGCCGACGGCAAGTGCGCCAAGCCGCTCAGCGCCAACGACATCGACGGCATGCTGCAAGCCGAGACCGACGCGGCGAAGCGGTTGAAGGTCTGGACCACCTCGAAGGAGATCGGCGTTCCGCTCAAGGCCGGGCTCGGCGAGCTGCGCGAGCTGCGTAACGGCGTGGCGAGGGCCAGCGGCTTCAGCTCCTACTTCGGCTACCAGGTGTCGGAGTACGGCATGAGCGCCGACGAGATGATGGCGCTGCTCGACCAGCTCAACAAGGACATGGCGCCGCTCTACAAGGAGCTCCACACCTGGACCAAGCGCCAGCTTGCCAAGAAGTACGGCCAGCCGGTGCCCGAGGGCGACATCCCCGCCCACTGGCTGCCCAACCGCTGGGGGCAGGAGTGGGGCGGGCTCGTGAAGAGTGCCGATCTCGACCCGTACTTCAAGGACAAGTCGCCGGAGTGGATCATCAAGTCCTCCGAGCAGTTCTACGTGTCGATGGGCTTCCCCGAGCTGCCGAAGTCCTTCTGGGAGAAGTCCGACCTCTACCCGGTGCCCGATGGGCAGTCGCGACACAAGAATAGCCACGCCTCGGCATGGCACATGGACTTGAAGAAGGACATTCGCTCCTTGATGAGCGTGGAGCCCGACAGCCAGTGGTTTGGCACCAGCCACCACGAGCTGGGACACATCTACTACTACATCAGCTACACCCGTCCCGAGGTGCCGCTCACGCTGCGCAAGGGCGCGAACCGGGCCTTTCACGAGGGCATCGGCGAGCTGGCCAACGTGGCCGCGTTCCAGCCCAGCTACCTCAAACAGCTGGGGATCTTGCCGAAGAAACACAAGAGCGATCCCACGCAGGTGCTGCTCGCCGAGGCGCTCGAACAGACGGTGGCCTTCGTCCCCTTCGCCACCGGCACGATGAGCCGCTTCGAGTACGAACTCTACGAGAAGAACCTCCCTGCCGACCAGTGGCAGAAACGCTGGTGGGAGATCGTGTCGCAATACCAGGGCATCGCCGTGCCCGACAAGGCGCGCCTGTCCGACCCGGCGCTCTGCGACGCCTGCACCAAGACCCACATCAACGACGACCCGGCGCAGTACTACGACTACGCGCTCGCGACGGTCATCAAGTACCAGCTCCACGAGCACATCGCCACGAAGATCCTCAAGCAAGACCCTCACGACTGCAACTACTACGGCAGCAAGGAAGCCGGCGCCTTCATCAAGGGCGTGCTGGAAAAGGGCGCCACCGAGGACTGGCGCGAGGTGCTGAAAGACGCCACCGGCGAGGAGTTGTCGACCCGCGCGATGGTGGCCTACTTCGAGCCCCTGCGGAAGTGGCTCCAGAAAGAGAACCGGAAGAAGTGATCTGGCTCCTCGCCTGCACCGGCGCCGATCGGCCTCTCCTCGGGATCTACGCCAGCCCGGAGCTCTACCCGCTGGTGGCCGAGCACGTGTTGTCGTTGCCGCATGCCACGAGTGTCGTGGTGGGCAGCGAGGTGGACGGGCGAGCCCGCGCCCAGCTCGAGACGGTGATCGAGCTCGACGAGAGCTGCGCGGAGTGTTTCACCGTCTCCCGCGACGGCGACAGCTTCCGCGTGAGCGCCGGTGGCCCGGCCGGCGCCCTGTACGGGCTGGCGGCGCTGATGGAAGCCCACGGGTGGCGCTTCGCGCATCCCTTCGACACCGAGGTGCCCGATGCGCCCACCCTCGATCCGGACGCGGCCCTGGGCGAGGAACACGTGCCGGAGATCGCGCGGCGGGGACTTCACCTGCACACGCTGCACCCCACCGAGGCGATGTTCGACCTGTGGGCCGAGCCCGACGTGGGGCGGTCGACGCGGATGCTCGACTGGATCGTGCGCAACCGGGGCAACCACGTGCAGTGGCCGGGCCTCGACGACATCGCGGGCAACGAGCAAGTCGCCGAGAACTGGCGCGAGCCCACGCGACTGGTGGTCGACGCCGCCCACCGCCGCGGCATGACCGCCGGCATCGGCGTGCAGCTCTTCGGCATGTCGAACCTGCAACTGGCCTACGACCTGGTTGACGACGAGGGCACCGAGGCCGAGGACCGGGCCGCGATGGAGGCCCGCTGGCCGATCATGATGGACGGCATCGCCTGGGACACGGTGAGCCTGTCCTTCGGCGAGTTCTTCGCCGCCGACCCGGAGACCTTCATCAGCCGGGTGGAGCTGGCCTACGACACGCTCCAGGCGGTGGCCCCCGGCGTGGAGATGACCAGCACCATCCACGTGGGGGGCAACGAGGAAGTGCAGGTGGAGTACGACGGAAAGGAAATGTCGTACTACTTCCTCGTGGACTACGCCGACCGGCCCATCACGCCCTGGGTTCACAGCGTGATGTACTACAACCTCTACGAGGACGCCGGCGGCGCCTACGGGCTCGACGACTTCACCGAGCACCGCGAGTACCTGGAAGCGAGACTATCGGCGGGCGAGGCCGTTGGTTACCACCCGGAAACCGCGTACTGGGTGGCCTTCGACAACTCCGTCCCCACCTACATGCCGGTGTACATCAACAGTCGCTGGCACGACCTCGACCAGCTCCGCCAGCGCGGGTTGTCCCTGCAAGACCACGTCATCTTCGAGTCCGGCTGGGAGTGGGGCTACTGGCAGAACGACGCGGCGGCGCTGCGCATGTCGTACACCCTCCGCGAGAGCCCGGAGGCGCAGGTGGCGGAGCTGTTCGCCGACCCCGTGCTCTCCGCCGCCGTGAGCGACATCGCATCGGTGCAGCACGAGGCCTTGATCGTCAATCGCCTCGCCCCGTACATGGCCGGTCGCGACATCGCCATGGACGTGGGCGAGGGGCTCGACATCGTGTCACAACCGCGCCGGGTGCTCTTCGACGAGGTGCTGGCCATGAGCGCCGAGGAGCGCGCCAGCTTCGAGGGGGTGGTGGTGAAGCCGCTCCTGGCGCTGGGCGAGACCCACGTCGACGCGGCCACGGCGCTGGGCGACGGCGACCGCTGGACCGACGAGGTGACGGACGGCCTCGCGATGGACGGCAGCCGCGCCACCTTCGTGGCCTCGCTCTACATGGCGCTCCTGGCCCACGCCAGCGGTAGCGACGCCTCGCTCTACCTCAACGGCGCCGACGCCATCCTCGACCTCGCGACCAAGCAGGTTGCCAACCGCCACGGCAGCTTCCACGATCCGCTGTCCGAGCGCCTCGTGGCGCGCGGCAGCAACCCCACCCTCTACGACTACGGCTACCTCTACAACGCGCAGTCGCTGTGTTTCTGGCAGCGCGAGCGCGGCGAGGCCCGTGAGTTGATCCTCGGCGAGCCCTGGACCGACCCGGGGTGTACCTTCTGACGTGGCGGCGTCGTGCTCGATACACGAGCCGTACCGCGCCCAGGGCGTCGATCCCGACGCGGAGTAGCTCGCCTACTTGCCCTTCTTCCCCTTCGTGGCGGGCGCGGGCGGAGGGTACTTGGCTGCCAGGGCATCGAACACCTTCGGCCAGGCCTGCGTGAAGTAGGCGTGGACGTCGCTCCAGCGCCCGCCCGATCCGAGACCGGCGTGGTGGAGCCGCACGAAGGTGCCGCCCTCGGGCGAGGGCGCCAGCGTGATCACCACCATCGTGCGCTGGGCGCGCTCCTCGGGGAAGTCGGGCGGCGCACTCCAACTGAAGGCCACCATCTTCCCGGGTTCGAAGGCTAATACCTGGCAGCCCTCGGAGCCGCGGTTCCCCTCCCCGGCCTCGGGCGGGCCGAACAGGATCTCGTAGGGGCCGCCCACGCGCAGGTCGATGCGGGCGTCGACCTGGAAGAAGTCGTTCCACCCGGCCGCCGTGGTGAGCATCCGGTACACCTCGTCTTGCGGCGCGTACAGCGTGCGACCGTGCATGATCTCGAAGTTACCCGAGACGGGGAACAGGCTGGTGTCGATGATCGGCGCCTTGTCCACCACCGTGCCGGCCGCCACCCCGGGGGTGTCGAAGGGCTGCACGCCCGCCGGCGGCACCACGCGGAAGCCGAGCTGGTCGTACACCGACTTCAAGTCGTATATCATCGTCTCCTCCACGAACTTGCCGCCTTCATAGCGGCGAACCGACACGCCGTGCAGCGTCACCGGCTTGTGGAGGTCCTTGTGGGTGCCGGTGACCGTCCACTGGGTCACGAACATGTCGCCCTGGGTGATGAAGCGGTCGATGTGGATCTTGATGTCGGGGTACAGCGTGCGATTGTCGATCACGAAGCGCTTCACCTCGGCGGCGAGCTCGGGGGTGTACGCCTCGTCGATGGCGGTGAGGTCGCCCTGGTTCCAGATACGGTCCATCGCCCGGGTGACGGCTTGTTCCTTCATCGAGGCGCAGGACAAGAGCGAGATCAAGGTGATCATCTCAACCTCCAAGCATGCCGGCCTTCAGCGCGGCGGTGGGGGGTGACGCGCCAAGGAAGACCGTCCACAGGGCGGTCATGAACTGGGTGCCGGGGATGGTTCCCCGCGCCTTGCCGCGGACCGTCACGGTAGTGCCGCTGCCGGGCGCGTAGTCGAGCACGATCTCGTCGCCCGCCTTCACGTCGGACAGCATCCCGTAGAGCTGGTCGGGCGTGCCGGCAGGCGGGGCGGCCTTGGCAAAGCCCTCGGAGAAGGTCTCCACCAGCTGGTCCTTCGTCACCTGCTTGTAGATGAAGTGCATCGTGATGCGCTTCGGCACGTCCTTGCTGATGGCCTCGCTGCCCGAGCGGGTCTTGCTGGGCAGGTAGAGCGCGCCCACGTACACGTCGATGTAGTACTTCTCGCGGAGGCCCACCCCGTTGAGCTGGAGGGTCTGCCCGCCCACGCTGGCGGTGTCGGGCAAGGTGACGCCGGCGATCTCGCGCGCCTGCGCGAGGGCCAGCAGGAGGAGCAGCATGAGCGAACCCGGGGAGAAACCGGGTGTAACCTGCCGCTACTCGCCGGGGCTCAGGTGCTCGCCCACGCCGTAGGCGTCGTACACCGACTGGCGGATGCCGTTGTCCTTGATGATCTGGCCGAGCACGGTGGCGCCCTCGGTGACGCCGCGCTCCATGGTGTCGTAGTCCACCGAGTACAGGCCGAAGCGCGGGCGGAAGCCCTCGGCCCACTCGAAGTTGTCGGTGAGCGACCAGTGGATGTAGCCGTCGACCGGTTGCCCGTCTTCGATGGCGGCGTGCAGGCCCACGAGCTGGCGCACGATGCTCTCGGCCCGGCGTTTCCCGGTGGTGGTGGCGATGCCCGCCTCGGTGACGCGAAGCTGCACGCCGGGGTAACGCTCGGCCAGGGGCTCCGCGAGCAAGCCAAGGCCGGGCGAGTAGTGCTCGTAGCCCATCTGGGTGATGTCGTCGGGATGCGGCTCGGGACAGCCAAAATCGGAGAGCGACATGCCGAGCGCCTCGAGCACCGAGGCGTCGCAGGGGATGGCCTCGACCGGCGGGAAGGAGGCCTGGTACTTCACCGGCATCCGGTAGTAGTACTGGTAGCCGAGGAGATCGCACTTGTCAGCCCACTCGGCGTGTTCTTCCTCGGGGGTGCCATCGAGGTCGCGGTCGAGCTTGCCGAGGATCACCGCGTCGGGGAAGGCGTAGCCGTAGAGCGCCTGGATGCGCTCGGCGGCGGCCACGTCGTCGGGGTTGTCCTCGTCGAGGGGGACGATCCACTGGATCGAGTTGGTGAAGCCCACGTTGGCGATCACGTTGTCGCTGTTGGCGTCGGTGCGGTCGGCCGCCTTCACCGCGTCGTAGGCCAGCGCGTTGGCGGTGGCGAGGGCCTCGATCACCGGGATGACGTTGTCCTGGATGCCGTCGACGGTCAGGTTGCTGTAGCCGGGCGGGAAGGCGCCGCCGAGGTAGCCGGAGAGCACGTAGCCACCGGGCTCGTTGAAGGTGCTCCACTCGTCGACGAGGTCGCCGAGCCGGGTGGCCGCCTCGCCGCTGAACTCGGCGAACTCGGCGGGCGCCTCGGGGTTGGTCCACCCGCACATGTTGCTGTCGGTGGGGCCCGCGGCGCAGTCGAGGTCGGACAGGTCGTTGAGCCAGATGGGGTCGGTGAAGTGATGCAGCGTGACCATGGGCTCGATGTCGCGCGCGCGCAGCGCCTCGATGACCTCGCGGTAGTGGGTCCACTCGGCCTCGTCCCACGTGTCGCGACTTGGCTCCACACGCGACCACTCGATCGACAGCCGGAACACGTCGGCGCCCATGCGCTCGAGCAGGTCGAAGTCAGCCTCGTAGCGCGTGTAGAACTCGGTGGCGGCGCCGCTCGGCTCGGCGGTCTTGCCCGCGAACTCGGGCAAGGTCTCGAACTGGTACCAGTTGTTGTTGGTGTTGCCCCCCTCCACCTGGTGGGCGGCGCTGGCAGCCCCCCAGCGGAAGCCCTCGGGGAAGGCGTAGATCACGGGGTCGCCGGTGCCTTCTTCGGCGCAGGCGAGCAGCAGCAGGAGCGTCATTCGCCGACGCTATCCCGGCTAGACCATCCCACCGAACACCACGCCCACCGCCAGCGACACGGTGATGGGCACGATGAAGTTGTCGTCGACCCGGGTGGCAAACAGCTCGGTGAGCGCGCCGGTCACGGCAGCCACGCCGGCGGCGAGGAGGCCCCGCGAGGGCGGGATGTTGCCGTGCCACAGGGCGAGCACCGCGAGGCAGCCGAGGAAGGAGGCCACGGCGTAGGCGATGGTGCCCTCGAGCGAGCGCCCGTTGACCAGCTTGGTTTGCCCGTAGCGGCGGCCGATGAAGCCCGCCGCCGGGTCGCCGAGGCCCGCGCACACGATGGCCAGCGCCAGCGTCGGCGTGGCGAAGACCGGGGCGATGAAGGCCAGGCCAGTGCCGTACCACGTGGCGCTGTTCACCCGGTGCCACTCGTGACGGTGGGCGATGGGTCCGAGCAGGCGCATCAGGATGTCGTTCACGCCGGGCACGTGGCGCCGCGACAGCTCGCAGGTCCACGCGAACATCGCGAAGCCGGTGGCCAGCCACACCGCCTGCTCGCGCGACAACACCATCTCCAGCAGGATGAGCGTCGCGATCGACGACAAGACGTGGTAGCTCGACCGGAACAGGTTCTCGGGGCGCTCGGCAGCAACGTGCATGCGCAGCCTTGTAGTGGCGGGCTGTCACCGCATCGTCACGGCGGGCCGCGTGACGCGAGCTTTGCAACCGAGGCGAGCGCGACAGGGCTACGGTGCCGCCGATGCTGCTGCTCCTCGCCTGCACCGCCGCCGACATCGACCTCGTGGGCGACAGCGGTCCGCCCGCGATCGTCGCCGCCCCCGCTTTCGACCCGATGTCGGGCCTGGCCTGGACCTTCGAGAGCGACGCGGGAAACACGGCGCGCATCCTCGACAGCAACGGAGCAACGGTCCGCGAGGGCGTGGGCACCCAGGGCTGGGACGGTCGCGACCGCGAGGGCGACTTGGTCGCGACAGGAACATACACTGTGGAGGTAGGCGAGGCCACGACGACGCTCGCCGTGGTGCGCGCCGGCCTGGTCGACGCCCGTGCCGGCGACGACGGCGGCGCCAGCGCGCTGCGGGTGCCGCTGTACTGGCATCGCGCCGGCACGGCCCAGGTGGCCACCGAGCCGTTCTCGGCGGTGTCGAGCATCGACCGCGACGGCAAGCCGACGAGCCTGCCCGCGGTGGGCGCCACGCTCGGCCTGCCCGCCACGGGCGAGGGCGAACCCCTGGCCTACCGGTGGGACAGCCGGCCCATCCTCACCCTGGCCTTCGGCGAGCAGAGCGAGCTAGGGGCCGCCAACCTCGACGAGGGCGAGCTCTCCGTGGTGGCCGAGGGCTGGACGGTGATCGACGGCAGCCCCGCCTCCGGCACCGTCACCTTGCAGCGCGACGCGGCGATCGGCAGCACCCTCGGCGTGAGCGAGGAAACCCTGTCCCTCCAGGTGGTGTCGACCGGCGCCAGCGGCGCCACCTACCCGGTCAACACCCTCGCCGTGCCGATGCGCGTGTACCGCGTACACGACGGGCCCACCTGGTACGAGGAGGGCGACATCTACCGGCCCTGGGTGGCGGCCATCGACCCGGCACTGCGCGCCATCGAGGGCACCGCGCCCACGCGCGAGGCCGCGCTCGACGCGCTGGTGAACTGGGTGTACGAGGACCTCGGCCTCGAATACGACACTCGCTACGGCGCCAGCGCCTACACCACCTACGTGCGCAACGACTGGGAGCGCGCCAACTTCGACATGTCGGCCTTCATCGACCTCCGCTACGGCACCACGGTGAACTGCACCGATTGTGCCGGCATCATCGTGGCCTACGGCAACATGATCGGCGCCCTGGCCGAGTACGCGATCATCGGCTGGAACTTCGACCTCAACTACATCCTCGCCATCGGCGGCGATGACTACACCCACTGCCCCTTCGGCAACGGCGGCTGTAGTTTCTCCTACCACGCGGTGACGGTGTCAGAAACCCTCGGCGCGGTGTGGGACGCCACCCTCGCCCTCGACGGCGACGACGACCCGGGCTCCGAGCCCAACGCGCTGATGATGGTCCAGGCGGTGGCGCCCTCCGAGTACCTCGAGCGGCTCAGCCCCGACCGGACCAGCTACGACTACCAGTCGCAGGGGACGATGCAATGATCACGCTGCTCTTGTCCCTCGCCCTGGCCGCCGATCCGGTGTCCGGCGTGCGCATGAGCCGCGCCGCGTCGCTGGGCCTCGGCGAGCCCACGCCCATCCTTGGCACCGACACCTGGAAGGCCCCGGCGCCCGGCGGTTTCGCGACGGTGGCCTGGTACCCGGGCGAGGCGGAGGCCCGCGAGGCCTACGCCTTCTCCTCGGCCACCCTGCGGGCTGGCCTGCCGGCCGCCGGCGTGGGCGACGAGTCGCTCGGCGACGACGGCTTCGTGCTGGCGCGGCGCGGCAACCTCGTGGTGACGGTGCGCGGCGACGGCGCCATCGATCGCGCGCTGGCGATCTTCGCGGCAGCCGAGGCGGGGAGCTCAACCGAGGTGGTGCAACTGCCCGGGATCGAGCCTCGGGATGGGTTCGGGCGGCGGCGCTAGGCCGAGGCGATCGACGCCGACATGCGCTCCACGAAGCCGCGCATGCCCTTCTTCATCATCGCCTCCGCGACGGGACGGATGACGCCGGCCAGCACGCGGTTGAGCTCGAGTTCCAGCCGGACCTCCTCCCTGAAGTCCATCGTGCAGCCCCCCGGGGCAGGATGGAAGTGGGCGCGGCCCAGCACGTGGAGGTTGCCGTCGGACGAGGCCCAGCTCACGTCGTTGCCGTCGCGGGCGAAACTCAGCGTGTAGCGCCCCGAGAACTTGACCGGACCATGCGACATCTCTTTCATGGCCATGCGCACGCGCGCGGCGTCGAGGACGGTGGCCTCGGCCAGCTCCGGGTGACAGCTCGCCTGCCGCGCCGGCTCGGCGAAACGTTCCGCCGCCTGGGCCGGCGACACGGGCAGGGCGCGGGTTTCCGCGTGTGAGGAGGTGAAGCTCGCCATGCCCCCGAGCTAACCGCTCAGATCCCCAGCTCGGCCGCCACCACGGCGGGACGCTCGCGCAGGAAGGCCAGCGCGCGATCCTGGGCCGCCGCCACCTTCTCCTCGTCGTAGGGATCGAGGGGATCGAGCCGCGCCGCCTCGCCCACGACGGCCAGGGCATCCTCGGCGACGCCGGGCAAGCGATCCAACCACGTGTCGCGACCCTCGACAATCGCGGACTCCAGTCGCGCGGCGCAGGCCGTGTCGGCCACGCAGCCGGTGTAGAGCACCCCGGGGCCCGCGCCCAGGCCCGAGATCGGGTGCGTCACGCCGTAGCGGAAACGCAGGTTGAAGTCCTGTCCCCAGGGCACCAGCGTCCAGCGCTCGTCGGCGAGCAACAACAGGTAGTTGTTCACGTTGCTGGCGTAGCCGTCGGGGTTGCCGAGGAGCAGCTCCCCGGCGAGCATGGCGTAGACCGAGGGATGGAAGTCCCGTTCGAGCACCGTCGGCACGCCGTCGAGCTCGATCACCGCGACTAGCGCGTCGAGATCGGCCTCGCCCTCTTCCTCGGTGAAGCCACCCACCAGATCCGCCGTCAGGTCGGCGAAGCCATCGCTCTCGTAGAGCGCGGTGCCGCCCTGGTGGGCCATCCACAGCTCGTCGAGCGTCTCCACCACGCTGTAGAGACCCTTGTCCTCGCCGTTGACCACGAGGCAAGCGTAGGCGTGGCGCGGTGCCGGCACCCCCAGCGCCGCGTAGAGCGCGTAGCTGGCACGCTCGGAGAGGGCCGAGGCGTCTTGCACCATGTTGTTGAGCGTCAAGCGACGCGCGCCGTCGACACGTCCCTCGCCGAGGTCGACCTTGAAGGCGGGCTTGTCCTCGATGGGCTGGAAGCTGTGCCCGCCCTTGAGCCGAACCTCGGCCGGCCAGTCCGCGCCGTCCCACGAGAACGTGCCCGGGGTGTCCTCGCTGTCCTCGCGCGAGCTGTCGGCCAGGGCGCCTGGGTCGGGGATGTCGAGGGTGAAGGCGTGAAGCGAGTCGCCATAGAGCACGCCGTCGTCGTCGACACCACACGCGCCATCCCAAGCGGCGCAGCCGGGAGCGGCGAGGAGCACGAGCAGGACGCGAAACACGGGGCCGGCGAGGATAGCCGGGGCGGCATGTTGATGCTCATCGGCCTCGCCCTCGCGGAGTTCCCCCTCCCCACCTACCCCCAGTGCGGCGAGCCCGACCGGCCCGACCTCTGTCCTTCCGAGGTGGAGAACCTCTGGAACTTCCTCTCCTACATCCCCGCGTCCTGGGGCGTGGCGCTCGACGCCGCCGAGGAGGAGGGCATGGGCCCAGGCATGTGGGTCGACCGCGCCTTCCGGGTGACCACCGGCCGCACCGACGTGGTGATCGCGGTGATCGACTCCGGCGTGCACTGGGACGACCCCGACGTGGTGCGCAAGTTCGTGCTCAACGCGAGCGAGTTGCCGCCGCCCGAGGGCAGCGAGGAGCACGACAAGAACGGCGACGGCGCGCTGACCATCGCCGACTACGACGGTGACAGCCGGGTGGACATCACCGCCGGCGACGACGCCGCCGACCACCTGCTCGACCCTTCCGACCTCATCGCCACCTTCTCGGACGGGGTGGACGACGACGCCAACGCCTATGTCGACGACATCTGCGGCTGGGACTTCCAGTGGGACGACAACAACCCCTACGACGACGTGCGCTTCGGCCACGGCACCGGCGAGTCGGAGGACGCCGCCGCCGAGGGCAACGACGGGGGCGACATCGGCACCTGCCCGAACTGCGTGGTGCTGCCCATCCGGGTGGGCGACAGCTTCGTGGTCGACGGCTCCACCTTCGGCTCGGGGCTGGTGTTCGCGGTCGACAGCGGCGCCGACGTGGCGCTGGTGGCGGCCGGCGCGGTGCAACAGACGGCCACCGTCGAGGCCGCCATCGACTACGCATGGGACATGGGGACGCTCACCATCGGCAGCGCCGCCGACGAGACCGCCTACCACCCCAACCCCCCGGGCATGGCGGCGCACACCTTCTACGTACACGCCATTGTCTACAATGGGGAAGACCCCGAGGATTCCACCAGCTTCCTCGCCTACTCCAATTGTACCAATCACGGCGTCCGGCTCGACGGCAGCGCCTCGTCGACCAACTGTTCGTCCGGTGCCACCGGGGTAACCTCGGGCATCACCGGCCTCGTGATCAGCGCCGCGCGCGACGCGGGCTGGACACCCACGCCCGGCGAGTTGCACGCGCTGTTGTCCGGGGGCGCCGACGACATCGCCTTGCCGGACGACCCGAGCCGCTACCCCACCAGGACCGGCTGGGACGCCTGGAGCGGCTGGGGACGGGTCAACGCCTACAACGCGGTGCTGGCCGCCTCGCTGGGCGAGGTACCCCCGGTGGCCGAGCTCACCGAGCCTGCCTGGTACGACTGGATCGACCCCGTGGCCACCCCCAGCATCACCGTGTCCGGCCTTGCCACCAGCCGGGGCGAGGTGGCGTCGTGGAGCTTGAGCTACGGACTCGGCCTCGAGCCCACCGAGTGGACCCAGATCGACAGCGGCAACGGCGCGCTCGACGGCCCCATCGCCGACTTCACGCTCCCCGACTTCGAGGTGACGGTCATCGACCCCCCGAGAGGCGCCAGCCCGGTGGATCGCGAGCTCAACGCCAACGCCGCCACCGTGCAGTTGCGCCTGGTCGTCACCGACGACAAGGGCCGCAGCACCACCGCGCGAACTTCCTTCTACGTGCACCACGACCCCGACGCCGTGGCCGGCTGGCCGGTCGAGCTGCCTCACTCGCTGGAGGCGTCGCCCGCCCTTGCCGATCTCGACGGCGACGGCGCCGCCGAGGTGATCCAGGCCGATGGCGGCGGCTGGGTCCACGCCATCCGCGCCGACGGCTCCGAGCTTCCCGGCTGGCCCGTCCACACCGAGCACCTCCCCGAGCTCGATCCCGACAACCCCGCCAACCACCGGTCCTCCGCAGGCTGGACGGCGATCGG
>VGRQ01000032.1 GCA_016875315.1 Deltaproteobacteria bacterium
CGGCCACCCTCCCCCGCGGGCGGGGGAGGGAGGGGGAGTGGCGCCTGGCGCCCTCGCGGCACGTGCGGGGGGCGCGCGCCTCTCGGTGTGCGTGCCGGCGCGCGACGAGGCGGCCGTGATCGACCGGCTCCTGGCCTCGCTCGACGCCCAGGACCTCGACGGTCTCGAGGTGATCGTCGTGGACGACCGGTCGGCCGATGGCACGGGCGACATCGCGAGGCGGCACCAGTGCCGGGTCATCGAGGGGACGGAGCCGCCCGAGGGCTGGCTCGGTAAGAACTGGGCGCTGAAGCAGGCCGTCGACGCGGCCACCGGGGAGGTGTTGCTCTTCGTCGACGCCGACACCTGGCACGCCCCGGGCGCCTGCCGGTCGGTGCTCGCCACGATGGAGCGGCTGGAGGTCGACGTGCTGGTGGTGCTGGGTGGCCAGCGCGTGGAGAGCTGGGCGGAACGCCTCGTGCAACCATTCTTCTGGTCGCTCCTCCTGTCCTTGTTCGACCCCTCTCGCGCCGAGGACCCTCGCTACCCCGACGACGCCATGGGTAACGGGCAGTTCGCGGCCTTTCGTCGGGAGGCGTACCTGCGAGCGGGTGGACACGAGGCGGTGCGCGACCGCATCGTCGAGGACGTGGCCCTGGTGCGCGAGGTGAAGCGGCGGGGAGGTCGCTACGCGGTGCGGGTGGGGCCGGCGGTCACCGCCACCCACATGTACCGGGGCCTGGGCCAGCTCTGGCGCGGCTTCAAGAAGAACGCGGCCGTGGTCGACCCCGACCGGAAGGGGCTCTCGGTGGGGCTCACGGCGGCAGCGCTGGTGCTGGTGTTCCAGGCCGAGCTGTGGCCCTGGGCGGTGCTGCTGTTGGACCTCGCCGTCCTCGCCGTCAACGAGCTGCCCCACCTCGCCGGTTTCAACCCTGTCAACGAGGTCGCGATGACGGCGCGCGCATGGCTCTCGCCGGGCGCCTGGGCGGCTGTCAACCTCATGGCGGCAGGGCAACTCGCCGCGATCTTCGCGGGACGTTTCCTCGTCTACCACCACCTCTGCGATGCCCGTTCCGACGTGCTACTGTCGCGACATCCACTGGTGTACCTACTCCAGCCGCTCGGCGCGCTGGTCGGAATGGCGGCGATGCTGGCCTCGCTGCTCACCCAGCTACGCGGAGCCACCGAGTGGAAGGGCCGGCGCGTGCGGGCGCGGAGCCTGTAGGCCCTAGCCCCAGGTGACCTCGCCGCCCGGCAGGAAGTAGAGGATCAGCATCCGGCCGCCGGTGACGGTGGGCACGTGGCGCGAGCCGGGCGGGTAGACCACCCAGCGGCTGTCGCGACCGTCGAAGCGGGGCTGTCCCGACACCGGGATGCACAGCTCCACCTCGCCGCGCGGGTGGGCGTGCGGGCCGGCGGCCGATCCGTCCATGTCGACGGCGTCGAGGGAGTTGCCGCCGAGCTCGTCGCAGGCCTTCGCGAGGCGCCCGAAACGCACGCCGCCGGCCTCCCTCGGCGTGAGCCAGCCCTCGGCCGCCGCCATCAGGGTGGCGGCCACGAGCTGGTCGACGTCGAGCTTGTCGAGCTCGGCCTCCAGCGCGGCGGGATTGCCGGTGCCGAGCTGGGCGACGAGGCGCGCCGGGGGCTGGCAGAGAGCAACCAGGTCCTCGCGCGTCATGCAACCGCCAAGGGGTCTAGTGCCCGCCCACGTGGACGTGGATGTCGTCGGGATGCGCGTTCATGAACGGGTCGCTCACCGGCACCGCGGGCACGCGGGCGAGCACGTTGGCCACTACCGTGACGAAGGCCGCCACGAAGCCCACCGCGAGGCCGATCTCGACGGGTCCGAGCGGCAGCGAGTCGCGCATCCACACCTGCGGCATCACGAGGATGAAGCGCTCGAGCCACACGCCGATGGCGATGACGACGGCGATGGCGATGAGGGCGTTCGGCGTCTTCTTGATGCCGCGGCTGAGCAGCACGGTGAAGGGGATGAGGAAGCACATGGCGCCCACCACCATCGCCAGGCCTGACCAGGGCTCCATGTACATCCGGAGGATGAGGTACCAGGTTTCCTCGGGCATGTTGCCGTACCAGATGGGCAGCACGTGCGCGAACAGGTTGTACGTCCAGAACACGCACAGCGCGAACATCAGCTTGCCCAGGTCGTGGTAGCGGGCCGGGGCGGCGAGGTGCTCGATACGCAGCCAGCCGCGGAAGCTCACCGAGATGATGCAGATCCAGTTGAGCGCGAGCCAGAAGCTCGACACGAACTGCCAGCCCGGGAACATGTTGGCGTACCAGTGGGGCGCCAGCGACATCACCGCGTCGATCGCGAAGAGGCTGAAGAAGATCGCGTACAGCACCACGATCACCGGGGCCAGCCGGATGTTCTTCTGGTAGGTGTCCTCCACCTCGGCGTCGCGACCGCGCCAGCCGGCGGTGAAGTTGCTCCAGAAGGCAGGCGCGCGGCTCCCGAGTGTCTCCGCCGCCACGCCCATGTCGGCGCGCAGGCTGTTGCGGATGAAGAAGAAGTCCAGAGCCATGAGGATGCCGAGCATCACCACCTGGCGGGCGATGAAGAAGCCGGGCTGGAGCCAGATGGCCTTGTGGGCCGGCATCTCCTCGTGAGTCCACGGGTAGAGGTCGAGCCCGCCCGCGATCAAGAACACGATCCAGATCGCGTAGTTGATGGGCATGAAGAACCAGAAGGACTCGGCGATGCGCTTGAACGGCCGGCCCCAGCGACCGAGGGTGATCGTCTGGACGACGGCGAACATCACCCCGCCCTGTGCCACCGCCATGAAGTAGACGACGCAGACCAGGAGCGCGCCGAGGGTGCGGTGGCTCTCGGTGAACAGGCCGTAGGCGAGAGAGGCGAGGCCGATGGCGATGCCCACCATGCCGAAGGTCTTCACCCCGGCAGGCACCTCGCGAGGGGTGGTGCGGATGGTCTCCGCGACGTCGGGGCCATTGCCCACGACGCGCCGCGTGGCGGCGAGGATGTCGACGGCGCTCATCTAGGGGTTCTCCGTCGGGAGGGCCTCGGCGGGCGGCGCCGGGGGCGTGTAGGAGGCGCCAGGGAGCGTGCGCATGTACGCGACGATCGACCAGCGCTCGTAGTCGGTGAGGAGGGGGCCGTAGGCCGGCATGCCGGCGCCAATCGCCGCCTGGAAGGCGGGGCGCTCGGCAGAGGCGCCCGCGCTGCCCGCGCCGCCGTTGCGGATGGTGGCGTAGAGGTAGCCGTCGCTGAGGGTGTCGACGCGGGTGTTGTCGCCCGCGATGGCCGGGGCGGCCATCAAGAAGCGGTTGATGCCCGCGGCCTTGTCGTTCACCGTCACCGGGCCGGCATCCTCGCCTGCGAGGCCGTGGCAGGGCGCGCAGTTCACCTTGAACAAGCGCGTGCCGGTGGCCACGAGGTTGGGGTCGGCAGCGTAGGGATTGGCCAGCGCGTTGGTGGCGTCGAGGTTCGCGCGGTTGACGCTTCCGACCTCGCCGTTCTGGTAGTAGCCCGGGGCACGGGCCTTGGGCTCGGCGAGCGACAGGCGCGCCACCACGCCAGGGGGCTGCGGCCGCATCGCCCACTCGTAGGGCTTGAAGTTCACGCCATCGATCATGTCGATGTCCCAGGGCGAGGCGTAGGCCACGCCGGCGACACCGAGCCCGAGTAGCGCCCAGCGAGCGCCCTTCTTCAGATCAACCATGGTTGGCTCCGCCGTTGCCATCGCCCCCGGTGACCTCGATGGCGCCGGAGTGCTCGAGGATGTGCTTGATCTCGGCCTCGTCGTGACCGCTCGTGCGCTCGAGGACGATGCCGAAGGAGTCGTTGGTGAAGCGCGGGTCGTGCATCGCCTTCGGCAGGTCGAAGGCGGGGAGACGGCAGTTGAGCACCAGGCCAACCAGCGTCATCAGCGAGCCCCAGAGGATGGTGCCCTCGAAGGTGACGACCAGGAACGGGGGAATCGACACCAGCGGCTTGCCGCCGGGGATGATCATCGGCCAGTTCGCGTGGGTGAGCGAGGCCAGCGAGAAGGTCGCGGTGGCCCCGAAGATGCCGCCGAGGAGGGTGAACCAGCGGACCGGGCTCGGCTCTCCCTGGTAGATCTCCTGCTCGATCTCGTGCCGCGGGATGGGACTGAGCACGGTGAAGTCGCGGATGCCCACCTGCTTCAGCCCGTTGATACCCTCGAGCAAGCAGTCGAGGTGCTTGTAGACAGCCTTGATCGGCTCGTTGAGGGGCTCCGACTCCGCCGGGGCGGCGTGCTCGTGCCCGTGGGCGTGATCGTGTGTCATTTGGCGGCGTGCTCCTCTTCATGCTTCAGAGGCGGGCGCAGGGTTTCCTTGACCTCGGCGATCGCGACGCTGGGCATGATCTTGACGAACAGAAGGAACCAGATGAAGAACCAGGCGAACGACCCGATCATGATGCCCCACTCGATGTAGGTGGGGGTGTAGTACACCCAGGCGCCCGGGTCGAAACTATGGGCGAGCGAGCTGGCGATGATGTTGAAGCGCTCGAACCACATCCCGATGTTTATGATCACGCTGATCACGAAGAGGCCTACCATCGACGTGCGGATCTTCTTGAACCACCACAAGAGCGGCAGGGTGCAGTTGCAGAGCACCATGGTGAGGAAGACCCACCAGTACTTGCCCACCACGCGATCGACGAACACGTCCCACTCGTAGGGGTTGTCGGAGTACCACGCGATGAAGTACTCGGTGCCGTAGGCATAGGTGAGGATGCCGCCGGTGAACAGGCACAGCTTGGCGAGGTGCTCGAAGTGCCAGACGTGGATGTACTCCTCGAGCTTGAACGCCTTGGCGAGGGGTAGCATCAGCGTGATGACCATCGCGCAGCCCGAGAAGATGGCGCCGGCCACGAAGTAGGGCGGGAACAGCGTGCTGTGCCAGCCCGGGGTGACGGCCATCGCGAAGTCCCAGGACACCACGCTGTGTACCGAGAGCACCAGCGGCGTGGCGAGGGCGGCGAAGAAGCCGTAGGCCGCCATGTAGTGGCGCCACTGGCGATCGGTGCCGCGCCAGCCCAGGGCCATGGCGCTGTAGACCTTGTGAGTGATGCCCTTGGTGGTGTCGCGCACGGCGGCGATGTCGGGAATGAGCCCGATGAAGAAGAAGACGGTCGAGACGGTGAAGTAGGTGCTGACCGCGAACACGTCCCACATCAGCGGCGACTTGAAGTTCTGCCAGAGCTGCCGCTGGTTGGGATAGGGGAACAGCCAGTAGGCCTGCCACGCCCGGCCCACGTGAATCGCGGGGAAGAGCGCAGCGGTCATGACGGCGAAGATGGTCATCGCCTCCGCCGCCCGGTAGATGCCGGTACGCCAGCGCGAGCGCGTGAGGAAGAGGATCGCGCTGATCAGCGTGCCCGCGTGGCCGATGCCGATCCAGAACACGAAGGTGGTGATGTACACGCCCCAGAACACCGGCGGGTGGTAGCCGGCCACGCCGAGGCCCTTCACCAGCTGCACGCCCCAGCAGTAGCCGCCCCAGGCGAGGCCCAGGACCACGATGCCCATCAGGCCGAACCAGTGCATCCCCATGTCGAAGAGGGGACGCATGACATCGCGGTTGACCCGCGAATAGGTGAGTTCACTCGACATTAGTGGCCTCCTTCAGCCGCGCCGTGGCCGGCTTCCTTGCCCGGGCTGCCGTGGTCGGCCCCGTGTTCGGCCGGGGCCTCGCCGTGGTCGCCGCCGCCGTGACCCCCGCCGTGACCGGCGCCGTGGCCGCCGAAGATCGGCTGGTGGTAGCTGACGCGCGCGGCGTAGCGGACGCCCGGCTTGGTGTTGAGCTCGCCGAGGAGCGTGTAGCTGCGCGGGCTCTCGCCCTTCTTGCGTACCGCGCCGTCGGCGTCTTTCCAGTTGCCGAAGACGATGGCGCTGCTCGGGCAGGCCGCCGCGCAGGCGGTGATCTTCTGCAGCGCGCTGTCGGGCACCGCTTCCTTGATGTCGCGCCAGCTGTCCTTCGCGTGGTGGAGGCGGTGTACGCAGAAGGTACACTTCTCCATGACGCCCATTTCCCGAGCCGTGAGGTCGGGGTTGAGCATCAGGTGGTAGCTCTCGGGCCACTCCCACGTGTGGTAGTTGAAGCGCCGCGCCGCGTAGGGGCAGTTGTTCGCGCAGTAGCGCGTGCCGACGCAGCGGTTGTAGATCATGGCGTTGAGGCCATCGAGGTTGTGGTACGTCGCGAGGACGGGGCACACGCCTTCGCAGGGCGCGTGCGAGCACTGCTGGCAGACGGCCGGTAGGTAGCGAACATCCTGGTTCTCGCCCTCGCCCTCCCAGAACCGGTCCATGCGGATCCAGGTCATCGTGCGGCCGCGGCGCATCTGGTCGGGCCCGATGAAGGGCGTGTTGTTCTCCAGCGCGCAGGCCACCACGCAGGCCCCGCAGCCGTTGCAGGCGTTGAGGTCGAAGTTGAGGGCGAAGCGGTAGGTGGGGTGCTGCGGCTCGGGGAACATGTCGACCGGGCCGTTCTCGACCACGCGCTCGTCGATGGGCACGTGGTGGACGGGGACGATCGAGGCGGCCTCGCCCTCGAGCTTGTCGAGGGCGTCCTTGACGCTGACGTTGTTAGCGAGGTGACGGCCCGCCTGGTCGAGGTTGCCGCACAGCGGGTGTACGCCGCTGTCGCCGCCGGCGCGCCTGAGGTTGGCCTGCGTGGACAACCACGCCATGGCGCCAGAGGCGCTGTCGGTGGCGCCGGCGAGCAGGCTGACGGCGTTGGCGCCGCGCCCCTTGGCGTAGCGACCCGTCTTCTTGCCGTTGCCCGCGATGATGGCGACGACGTCCTTGCGGACGCCCTTGCTACCGAACCAGCCGACCTTGATCGAGCCCAGGCCGGTGGAAACCTCGACAAGGTCTTTCTCGCCGAGGCCCATCTCCGCGGCGGTGTCGGGGTGGATCTCCGCCCAGGTGCCCCAGAAGAAGGTGGAGATGGGGTCGGGTAGTTCCTGCGCCCAGGGGACGTTGGCCCAGCGACCGTCGTGGAGCAGGGGCGACGGGTACACCACCAGCGTGTGCTTGCCACCTCCGCTCGGTGCCTCGCCGGCGGCTGGGAGCTCGGCGGCGACCCAGGCGGCGGCCACGTTGCCGCCGGGGACGTGCACGACGCCCTTCGCCTGTACCTCGCGCCACCAGGCACCCGCCTCGGGCATGCCCGGGACGGTGGGCCACACCTCGGCGGCCCAGCGCATGCGGATGTACTCGGCGAAGTTCGCGGCGCTCGCGTGAATCGGCACGGCCACCACCGTGGCCGGGTCGGCGGCCGCGCCGGTTGGCGCTGCCGGGGCAACGGCCTTCGCGAGGCCGAGCAACACCTCGCCCATGCCGCGGCTGTCCTTGAGGGGCACCATGGCCGGCTGGCCGAGGACGTGGAGCCCGGGCTCGGTGCTCGCGTCGGTCCACTGCTCGAGACCCGAGCCGGAGGGGAGGATCAGGGTCTTGTCGTTGGTGCTGTCGTTGCCGCTGTTGGCGAACTGCACCACCCGATCGACTGCGGCGAGGGCGCCGGCCGCGTCGGCATCGGCGGGGAGACCGTGCGCCGGGTCGAGGCCATCCACCAGCAGCAGGCCGATCTTGCCGGCCTTGCAGTCGTCGAGCAGCGCCTTGGCGTCGGCGTAGCTGTTGACCTGTCCCGGGCGGCTGCCGCGGAACACCACGGTGCGGCCGACGTTGCCCAGCACCTCGTTGCAGAGGAGCGTGGCGACGGCGAGCGCGGTGGCGTCGGCGCCCGCGTTGGCGTTGCCCCCGGGCAGCACCACGCTCGGCTCGGCACCGGCCAGCCAGCCGGCGACCTCGCGGAGCTTGTCTTCCGACACGTCGCTGGCGCTCGCGGCGGCGGCCACGTCGATGCCGCCGAGCAGCGCGGCGGCGGGGCCCTGGTAGCCCTTGGCCTCGCCCGCGAGCTTGGCGATGGCGAGCGCCACCTTGGCCTCGCTCCCCGGGCGCGCGGCGATCCAGTGGTCGGCCTGCGACTCGCTCTGGCCCACGCGCGGCGTGATCGCCACGGTGCGAGCCACGAACTTGCCCTGCGCCGGGTCTTTCGCCCGGGCCCAGCCCTTGGTCATCGCCATCGAGCCGAAGGCGGTGCCGAGGAAGTCCATGCCGAAGCTGACGATGGTGCGGGCCTCGGCCAGCTCGTAGACCGGCAACTCGTCGAGCCCGAAGGCGCGACGGCTGGCGGCGAGGAGCGACTCCACGCCCACCGGTTCGAAGTGCACGCGGCGCAGGCCCGCGCCCGCGAGCGCGCCGAGCAGCGCGGCGACGCTGCCGGTGCGGTACTGGCCGAGCCATGCCACGCCCTTCCCGGCGGCGACAGCGCCGTTCCAGGCCTCGAGGAGCTTGGCAGTCGCGTCGTCCCAGCTCAGCTTGTCGTTGCCGAGCATGGGGCCATCGACGCGGTCGGGACCGTAGGCCGCCACGAAGTCGAAGTGCCCACGGGCGCACAGGCCCGGGCCGCTCGGGTGGTCGGGGTTGCCCTCCACGTGCACCACGCGACCGTCGTTGTTGCGGGCCACGAGGCCACAGGCGGTGGCGCAGCCGTTGCACAACCCGGCGTAGTAGCTGGCGAGGCCAGGCTGCACGTTCTCGGGGTTGGCCACGTAAGGGAGGACCTTCTCGGCGGGCACCTTGTAGTCGTACGTACACGCGGCGGCTGCCGCGGTAGACGCGACCGCGCCAGCCCGGAGGAAGTCGCGACGGTTGATTCCTTCCATCTCGGCTCCTACTTGTGGCAAGTCCAGCAGTCCTTCAGCTCAGCGCGCCGAAGTTCCGCCTTGGTGCCGTAATTCTCGTCGATGCTCTCGTGCTGCGCGTGGCAGTCGAGACACCAGCCCATCTTCAGGTTGGCCACGCGCTCGTTGACCGTCATTTCCTGGACTTCGCCGTGGCACTCCTGGCACTGCAGCCCGCCGTTGACGTGGCGCTTGTGCGAGAAGTACACGTAGTCGGGCAGGTCGTGGACCTTGTTCCACGGGATCACCTCGCCGCGCTCCCAGTAGCCCTTCAGCTTCTCGAGCTCGGGGCGCCCGGTGGCGTCGACCAGGGCGTGGCAGCCCATGCACACGCTCGTCGCGGGCACGCCTGCGTGCAGGCCCTTGCGCGCGTTGCTGTGGCAGTAGTTGCAGTCCACGCCGAGCTGCTTGACGTGCACGGTGTGGGTGAAGGCGATCGGCTGCTCGATGGCGTCGGCGGGGGGCTCGCCCACGGTGACCACGAGGTTCCGGTCGAACAACTCGGGAGGGAGCAGGTTCTTGCTCCCGATGGTGAACGTCTCGGCGTCTTGCGTGGCCTCGGCATTCGCCTCGGTCGCGCACCCGAGGAGGCCGTTGGAAACGGCCAGCCCCGCGGCCGCGCTGACACTGAGCGCGAGCGCCACGGTGGCCCGGGAGAGCTGTCGCATCATTTCTCCAGCCGGGGGCGGCGAGTGGAGTTGGGGGAGGGGGTCGAAAGGGGGCGCCAGCCTAATCCAGCGCAGCGCCCCTGGGTAGGGTGCGCCGCGACATCTCGTGACCAGCGGCGGAGAAGCTACCTACTGCTTCTGGAACTCGCTCTCGATGTACGCGAGCGCGTCCCAGGCCTGGTCGTCGGAGAGGCCCAGGGGGGCCATCGCGGTGCCCTGGATGCCGTTCATGATCGTCCAGTGCTTCACGCCGATGGAGGTGGCCTCCCACCGCTCCTTCCAGGCGAACTGGGCGGGCTTCTGGGGCAGCGCCGAGCCGGCGATGCCCATGCCGTCGCCCTTGGCGCCGTGGCAGGCAACGCACTTGGTTTCGTACTCGGTCTTGCCGGCGGCGATCGCCTCGGGCTTGCCCTTCCTGGGGTTTTCCTGGCTGTCGGCCCCGGCGGCCTTCGCCTTCTCGTAGGCGGCCTTGGCGAGGTCGCCGGGCGCGTAGGGTCCCGAGGCGGCGGCAGGGGCCGGCGCGGGGGGCGGCGGCGCAGGCTCCGCGGTCTTCGGGGGCTCGGGCGGCTTCGCAGCTTCGACGGGCTTCGTTTCCTCGCCACCGCAGGCGGCGAGCGTGAACAGCAGAGCAAGGGCGTGCATGTGACCTCTCGGTGAGCGCGCTGCGTCTAACCGGTCATGGGGACGACTGCCACCGGGCGTTTGCTGTGCGATAGCGCACGCTCGCGAGGCCGATCCCTCGGCTCAGAGGTGTCCTACCGGCCGCAAGCGGTACATGGCCTCCATCAGCGCGTTGAACGCCGACTCCTCGTCGTCGATCTCGTCGATGTCGGGCACGTTCTCCAGCACTTTCTCGATCGAGTACTGCCGCAGCGTCGCGAGCGCCGATTCCTCGGCGATGATCGCAGATGCCGTTTTTGCGTCGAGCTTGTACATCCAGGGCCTCGTGCCTAGCTGTGAGCTATCGCGCGCTGGCCGCGCCGGAGGTCCAGGGTGTCTCTCGATGTGAGTGCGAGTACGTTTCAGAGCGACGTGATCGAGCGTTCCAAAAGTGTCCCGGTGGTCGTGGATTTCTGGGCCCCGTGGTGCGGCCCCTGCCGCACGCTCGGGCCCGTCCTGGAGCGGCTCGAGGCCGCCTCGGCGGGGAACTGGGTGCTGGCCAAGGTCAACACCGACGAGAACCAGGGCCTGTCGCAGCGATTCGAGATCCGCGGCATCCCGGCGGTCAAGGCCTTCGTCGACGGCAAGGTGGTGGCCGAGTTCGTCGGCGCGCAGCCCGAGGCCCAGGTCAAGCAGTTCCTCGCGAAGCTCGTTCCGGAAGATCCCCGCAGGCGGGAGAACGAGGTGCGCGAGCGCTTCGCGAGAGACGCGTTGCCGCTGGGCGAGGCGCAGGCTCGCTTCGATCACGAGGACACGGTGGCGAGCACCCACGCGCTCGGGCGGTCGCTGGCGGCGGCCGGCCAGTGGGACGCCGCGCTCGGGAAGTTCTTCGACGTCGTCAAGCGCGACCGCAGCTTCCAGTCCGACGCTGGGCGCAAGGCAATGCTCGAGGTGTTCGACGCGCTCCCGGCCGACAGCGGCCTCGTCAACCAGTGGCGACGCGTGCTGTCGATGGAGTTGTTCAAGTAGCCCATGATCAAGGTCACAGGCGGCACGTTGCGCGGCCGGGTGCTCCCGGCACCGGTGCCCGAGGGCGTGCGTCCCACGTCGTCCCGGGCGCGCGAGGCGCTGTTTTCCATCCTGGGACAAGACCTCGACGGGCTCTCCTTCGTCGACTGCTTCTCGGGCTCGGGGCTGGTGGCGATCGAGGCCTGGTCGCGCGGCGCCCGCCCGGTGACGGCGATCGACCGCGCCCCGAAGTCGCTGGCGGCGATGCGACGCAACATCGAGGCGGTCGGCGCAGCCGTCGAGGTGCTCGCCACCGACGTCTCGCGGGCGAGCCTCGTGGCCGATGTGGTGTACCTCGACCCTCCCTTCGCCGACGACATCGCCGCGTGGATCGCGCTCACGGCACCGATGTCGCGACAGGTACTGGTGGCCGAGTCACGAGCCGGCGCGAGCGTGCCGAGCGCCGCCGGGACCCTGCCACTGGACCGGGTGTACACCTACGGCGACACGCAACTGGCGGTGTATCGGGAGGCTGTAGGCCGTAGGGGTTAGGCTGTAGGCGGCGAGCAGCGGTGGCGGCGCGGTCGCCGCGTGGCCACCGCGCGCGTTGCGTGCCAGCAGCCGGGGCGCAGAGACGCCCCCCTCCACCGAAAACGTAACTACAGCCTACAGCCTAAAGCCTCTACCGCATCGGCGGCGGCCGCTCCCCGGTGGCGCGGAACCTCCGGAAGTCCTCGATGATCTGCGCGTGGTCGAAGGCGAGCGGGGAGGGGAGGGCGTCGAGATCGAACCAGCGGGCCTCGGCCGCGTCGTCGCCGCCCTCGGGCTCGCCGTCGCACTCGGCCACGAACACGGCGGAGAGCGTGGCGCGCCGGGGGTCGCGGGCCGGGTCGGAGTAGACGTGAAGGAGCGTGGTGAGGCGCACGGTCATCCCCGTTTCCTCCATGGCTTCACGTGCCGCCGCCTCACCCACGCGCTCGCCGGCATCGACGAAGCCACCCGGTAGTGCCCACCCCGGCGGGGGCCACTTGCGGCGAACGAGCACGATGCGCCCGTCGCGCTCGATGATTACGTCGGCGGTCGCCGCGGGGCCGGTCACTCCTGGACCGTATCGCGTGGCGCGTTGGAGCGGAGTCGCGAATGGCAGACGTGGTGGTGGTCGGCGGTGGTCCCGGGGCAGTTCGCGCGGCGGGCGCCCTTCGCCGCGCCGGTCGGCGGGTGGTGCTGGTGCAAGAGGGCGCGTTTCCCGGGGGCGTGTCGGCGCCGGCGGTGCCCGTGGGGCTCGGACTCGAGGAGTTCGCGCAGGGAGCGCCCGGCTGGCGAGAGGTGCGCGGCCTCGGCGCTGGCCTCGTGGCCGGTCGCGACTGCGGATGCGTACACGCGCTCCCCCTGTCGCGCGCGGTGTTGCCCACGCTCTTCGATGGAAGCGCGCTCCCCGGGGCCATCTCGGCCTGGGGCCGAGCCCGCGGTGCCGTCGAGCTCGCCCGGCTGCTGGGGGGCGGCAAGGAAACGCGGACCTATCGCGACTGGGTGGTGCAGCACTTCGGCGAGCCCGTCCACGAGGCGCTCTACGCTCCGTACTGCCGCCGTCGCTTCGGCGAGCCCGACGAGGTGACGGTCAACGTCGCGCGCTTCCACCACGGGTTCCGTCGCGACACGCGCTGGTATGCCCACGAGGCGGGCGCAGCCGAGCGCCTGGCCCACGATCTCGAGGGCGTCGAGGTGGTGCTCGGTGCCCAGGTGAGCGCGCTCGACACCGGGCGGGTGACGACCGCCGTGGGCGACATCGAGGGCGAGGTGTACGTCGACCTGCCGCCGCGCCGCGTGGTCGACCTGCTGGGCGATCGGGCCCCGGGGGGGCTCGCCAACGAGGTGTCGCGACTGCGCTGTCGCCACGCGCTCGAGGTCACGCTCCGCGGTGGCCACGCCTTGCCCTTCGTGACTCACGTGGCCGGGGGCCCCCTCGCGGCCTACCGGCTGGTCCGGCACGGCCTCGTGCCTGGCAACCCCTCGCTCGCGGGCCAGGTGAGCGTGCAGATGGCCCCCGAGGATGGCGATCCAGTGTGGACGGGTCGCGACGACACGCTGGTAGCCGAGTGTGTCGATGGGCTGCGGGCGCTGCACCTCGACGACATCGACGGCGCCGGTGCCGTGGTCAACCGCGTGGCCAACCACCACCCGGTGTGGACCTACACCACCGCTGCCCGCGTGCGGCAATACCACCTCGGCCTCATGGAACGGAAGGTCATCCCCGTGGGGCGTGCCGGGCTGTTCGCACCCGTCGACGGCGAGGCCGAGATCGCCTACCTCGATGGCCTCGCGGCGGGGAACGTGCCCTTCAAGGAACTGTACCGTCGGCACGTGGAGCCGCCGGTGATCGACGACGATGGCAGCGCCTCGCTCACCGACTTCGTGCTCAGGTAGGCCTGCCGCGGCTCTTGACGGTGCCGAACCTCGGTCATAGAAGCCGGGCGCTCGCCGAAGTAGCTCAGGGGTAGAGCAGCTGATTCGTAATCAGCAGGTCGTGGGTTCAATTCCCATCTTCGGCTCCACCCACTCCCGACGCCCGCTCGTAGGCGCGCCTGCGGCGGGCGTCCTTGTTTCTCCACTGGCTGGGCGGCCGGCTATGCCCGGCGAAATGCGACACCTCGGGAACTATGCCGCCCTCGATGCGACTGGCGGTTGGCGTCGCGGCGGTGCTCGGGAACCGGCGCACGGGCAAAGGCGGGTTTTATTGCAGGCTGCCGCCCGCGTCGGCGTTCCCGGGGCGGTTCGGACGCTCGACAGGCCGCTACTGTCGCATTTCGGTGGACATAGTTTGCTTGTTCTCTCATTTTGGTGGGCATAGGTCGCAATCCGATGGGGCGAGTGACCACCGGCACCCCGCTACGGCCGCCGGCCCGCGGCGTGGATCCAGCGCGCCCCGCCCACCCGCGGCACGCAACTTGCTGCTACCCTGAGCCTCGCGGAGCGCTCATGATCCTCTACTTCCTCGCCTGCCCGGCCGATCCGAGGGACACCGCCGACACCGGCGAGCCCGCCGACACCAGCGAACCTGCCGACACCGCCGACACCGCCGACACCGCCACCGACCGGACCTGCGACGACGTCGTCGCCGAGTTCGTGGCCGAGACCGACGAGATCCGCGCGTGCGCTCGAGCCAGCGACTGCGGCATCGAGCTCATCGGGACGAGCTGCGGCTGCACGCGCAACTGGGTGGCCCGCGCCGACGCCGACACCACGGAGTTCTACGCCCTGCTGGCGGAGGGTAGCACCAAGGGCTGCGAGCTGGGAACCGGGTCCACCTGCGACTGCCCCGAGGTGACCGGCTACGACTGCGTCGACCAGGTGTGCACCTGGGCCTACCCCGAGGCGTACACCGCCTACCCTGCCTGCGAGTCGGGAACCGGCCTCGCCACCACGGTGGACAGCCTGGAGCTCGACGGCGACGCGTTGAACGTGGGGGTGAGCTACGGCGGGGGTTGCGCCGAGCACTTCTTCGCCACCTGCTGGCCCGACCAGGCCTTCGCCGAGTCCTGGCCGGTGCAGGCGAGCCTCGACCTGTCGCACTGGAGCGACGAGCCCGACGCCTGCGACGGCTGGATGAGCGAGGTGGTCGCCGTGGACCTGGTCCCCTTGAAGCAGGCCTACATCGACGCCTACGGCGGGAGCGGGACCATCATCGTGAACCTGGGTGGATACTCGGTGGAGTACAGCTTCTAGACGCTTGCTCCCCGCCCTCGCCAGCGCCGTGCACGTGCTCGCCCTCGGCGTGGGGCTGGGCGCGATTTTCGCCCGGCAGCGTGGGCTGAAACACCCAGTCGACGTCGACGCGGTGCTGCGCGCCGACAACTGGTGGGGCGTGGCCGCGATCCTGTGGATCGCCTCGGGCCTCGCGCGGGCCTTCGGTGGCCTCGAGAAGGGGACGGCCTTCTACCTGGCCAGCAACCTGTTCTGGGTGAAGATGTCGATCTACGGGCTGGCCAGCGTGCTCGAGCTCTGGCCGATGTACACCTTCATCCGCTGGCGGGTACACCAGCAGAAGGGCCAGCCGCTCGACCTGTCCCGCGCGCCGCTGTTGCGACGCATCTCCCAGGTGGAGGTGGCGCTGGTGTGTGTCATTCCCTTCGTCGCCGCGGCGATGGCCCGCGGCCTGTGGATGTAGTTCACCGCGGCTTCCGCTCCGACGAGCGCCGCTTCCACCACGCCATCCGCTCGTTGATCGTCTTCTCGTTGCCGAGCCCCGCCGGGCGGTAGAAGCCGCCCTCGACGCCCTCGGGCAAGTAGTCCTGTTCGACGAAGTGATCGGGGAAGTCGTGGGGGTACCGGTAGCCCTCGCCGTGACCGAGCGACTTGGCCAGGGCCGTCGGCGCGTTGCGCAGGTGCGCGGGGACGGGGCGTGCGCCGCTCCGGCGCACCTCGGCGATCGCCGCGTCGATGGCCTTGTAGCTGGCGTTGGACTTGGGCGCGGTGGCGAGGAAGGTACAGGCCTGCCCGAGGATGATGCGCGCCTCGGGCATGCCGATCCGCGCCACCGCTTCCATGCACGCGGTCGCGACCGTGAGCCCCCGTGGCTCGGCGTTGCCTACGTCCTCGCTGGCGAAGATGACCATGCGGCGGGCCACGAACATCGGGTCCTCGCCGCCCTCCAGCATGCGCGCCATCCAGTAGAGGGCGGCATCGGGATCGGAGCCGCGCATCGACTTGATGAAGGCGGAGACGACATCGTAGTGGGCGTCGCCGTCGCGGTCGTGGAAGATCGCGTTGCCGAGGGCGCGCATCGCCGCCAGCGACACCTCCCCGCGGTCGTGCAGCCGCTCCAGCATCGACAGCGCGCGCCGGGCGTCGCCGTCGCAGCCGGCGGCGATTGCGTCGAGGGCGTCGGCGTCGGCGAGAATCCCCTCGCGGGTGCAGGCGCGGTCGAGCAGCTCGCGAACCGCCGCGGGCTCCACCGGCCGCAACACCAGCAGCTCGCAGCGCGAGCGCAGCGCGGGCACTAGCTGGAACGCGGGGTTCTCGGTGGTGGCGCCCACCAGCGTGAGCGCGCCGGACTCCACGTGCGGCAACAGCGCGTCTTGCTGCGCCTTGTTCCAGCGATGGATCTCGTCGACGAAGAGCATCAGCGGGCGCGTGTCCATCGCGGGGCGCTGCTCGATCACCTCCTTGAGCTCCTTCACCCCGGCGAGCACCGCCGACAGCGCCACCATCCGGTAGCCGGCGGCCTCGGCGAGACAGCGCGCCAGCGTGGTCTTGCCGCAGCCGGGGGGCCCCCACAAGAGGACCGAGCGCAGCCGTCCCGCCTCCACGGCGCGGCGGAAGGGGGCGCCCGGGGCGAGCAGGTGGTCTTGTCCCCGGATCTCGTCGAGGGTGCGCGGGCGGAGTCGGTCGGCGAGAGGCGCGGCCATCGCCCCCCTTGATAGCCCGTGTCCTTGGACGCCGTCCTCGTCAGCGACCTGCACCTCGACGGGCCGGCTCACCCGTCGCAGCCTGCATTCCTGCGCTTCCTTGCCACGCTCCCCGCGTCTACCCGCCTGTGCGTGCTGGGCGACGCCTTCCAGGCCTGGTGGCATCACGACGGCGCGCCCTTCCCCGAGTACGCGCCGGTGGCGCGGGCGTTGCTCCAGTTCGACCTCGTCTACCTGCCCGGCAACCACGACTTCCACGCGCTCGGCTACTTCGGGGCACACGGCGCCGCCGTGCCGCCGCACGCGCGCCCCGGCGCCGCGGTGCTCGTGCGCCTGGGGGCGCTCGACGCCCACCTGTCCCACGGCGACGAGGCCGACACGTCGTGGGGCTACACGAGTCTGCACGCGCTCTTGCGAGGCCGCGCCTTTGCCGCCCTGGTGGATGCCCTGCCACCGCCGCGAGCCTGGGCTTTTCTCCACCGCGTCGCCGGTCGTCCCCACGGGACACCCGATCCTGGGCTCGAGGGGGCGCAGGTGGCCCTCGCCGCCGCGCGTCCCGAGGCGCTCGTCGCCATGGGACACACGCACGGACCGAGGCTGCTACACAGGAAAGAAGGATATTTTCTCAACACCGGCGACTGGGTCAGCCATCGCAGTTACGCGACGGTGACAGGCGACGTCGTGACGCTCTCGCGCTTCGACGGATAGCGGGGGCAGGTGGAGAACGACGCGCTGAGGGTGGTCGATGGCCGCTACGCATGCCTCGACGTCCTCGGCGCGGGGGGCGGCGGCCGCGTGTTCCGGGCGCTCGACCGCGCCGTGCAGCGGCAGGTCGCCGTCAAGCTCGTGCAGGTGCGCGACACCGCCAAGCGCATGCGGGTCCAGCGAGAGATCACCGCTCTCCGCATGCTCGATGTCCCGGGAGTGTCGCGACTTCTCGATGCTGGTGTCGACGAGGTCGGCGACTACTTCATCGTGATGGAGCTGGCCGAGGGCACGGCCTTCCCGGGCGACGGCGCCCGCGGTTCCTGGCCCCTGGTGGCGGCTCGGGCGCTGGCGCTCAGCAGCGTGCTCGCGCAGGTACACGCCGCCGGGATCGTCCACCGCGACCTGAAGCCCGACAACGTGCTCGTCGATGCCGAGGGGCGCATCACCCTCGTGGACTTCGGCATCGCCTGCGGCGATCCCCTCGGCGCCAGCATCACGCGCGAAGGGGTGGCGGGGACGCCGCAGTACGTGGCGCCGGAGTCGCTGGACGGCGACGCGGTCGATGCCCGAGCCGACCTCTTCTCGCTCGGCGTGATGATGTACGAGGCGCTCACCGGGCGCAGGCCCTTCGCGGAGCACGACGGCCAGCGGCGGATGTTCGACCGGAACACCCCGCCGGTGCCGCGCGTGGCCGACCGCGCGCGCGACCTGCCCCCGGCGCTCGCCCTGCTCGTCGACGCGTTGCTTGCCGTCGACCCCGCGCTCCGGCCGCCGGGCGCGCTGGCCGTCGTCCAGCGACTCCAGGCCATCGTCACCGACCAGGCCATCGTCCGGCCTCACGCGATCCCCTTCCTCGGGCGCGAGCGCGAGCTGCGCGCCCTCCACGGGGCGGCGCGAGCGGGCCGTTCCATCGACCTGGCGGGCCCGGGAGGAAGCGGGCGCTCGCGGCTCCTGGCCGAGCTTCGCGCGCGCCTGGAGGCCGACGGGATCGTGGTGCTCCGCACCCAGGCCGGGGGCCGCCCCTTCGAGTCGCTCAGGGCGGTGATCCGCGAGGTGCCCGGCGACGGCACCGGCAGCGCGTGGGAGGCGGAGCTGCGCGCGAGGCTCGCCGGGCGTGCCGTCCTGCTCGCCGACGACGCCGCCCGGCTCGACCCGTGGAGCACGGGCCTGCTCGAGCTCGTCCGGCGTGAAGCCTGCATCGTCCGGGTGCTCGATGCCCCGGAGGCCGTGCGCATCGGGGAACTCCGCGAGGAGGAGTTGCGCCCGCTGTTTCACGGCCCCGACGTGGTGTTGCACCTCCGGGAGGACGGCGCCCGCGAGCTGATTCGCCGATCCACGGGTCTCCCCCGGCGGCTGGTCATGGAGCTCGACGCCTGGGTGGCTTCCGGGCTCGCGCGCTGGGACGACGGGCGCGTCCGGATCGATCGGAACTCGCTGGCACAGCTGGAGGGGGGCGTGGCGGCCGGCTCGGCGCCGGTGTGGACGGTGCAGCCCACCGCGGCGATCACCGGCCCGCTGGAGGAGTTGCTCGGGTGGATCGTCCTCGGCGAGGGACAGCTCGACGCGGAGGCCCTGGGCGCCGCCACGCGGCTGCCGGGCTGGGAGCTCGCGGTGGAGGTCGAGGCCCTGCGCAACCTGGGCGCCGTGGAGCTGAGCGCCCGGGGGACGCTCCGCGCCCGCGTCGCGCCCGCGCGCCTGCTGGCGCTGGAAGAGTCCGCTCGC
>VGRQ01000033.1 GCA_016875315.1 Deltaproteobacteria bacterium
CTCCCCCTGCCACGCCGCGGCAGGCCGCCGAGGACAAGGCCAAGCCAGGCGAGCGCGGCCGCGAGGCGGGCGTGGAGCAGAAGGTGGAGCCGGAAGACGGCGAGTAGGCGGGTTAGTCACAGCCCGTGTCGAACCGTCCCTCCGAGCCGCTCCTCGCGCTGGTGCGCGAGGCCATCCGCAAGCGCGGCCTCACCACCGGCGAGGTCGCCGACCGCGCGAGCATCGAACGTGGCGCGTTGAAACGGCGTCTCAGCGGCGTGGAAGACCTCTCGGTCGACGACTTCTTGCGGCTCGCCCAGGCGCTCGACTTGCAGCAGGAAGTGGCCGGCCTCGCGGGCCCGCCGCCCGAGGCGGGTCCCCGCACCCTGCGCGCCGTGGGCCCCGCCGTGATCGACGAGCCACCGCCCCTGGAGCCGGAGAGGGTGTTCGGGCTCGACCCCTACGGCAGCGTGGGCAAGCAGCTCGTGGAGCAGGGCTTTGCCCTCGGGCTCGACATGTTCGTGCACTTCGAGCGGGCTCGCATCGAGGGCAGCGGCGTGCCGCGCGCGGTGCTCGCCGACAAGCGCTTCGCCGAGGCCCTGCCCATCCGCTTCGAGCCGCGCTGGCACCGCCACAACGCGCCCGAGTTCCACGACGAGGAGCTGGTGGTGCGCCTGTCCTTCGACGCGCTCTACACCTGCCGGTTCCCCTGGGCGGCGGTGCGGAGCGTCAGCTTCACCGTGCCCGACGAGTCGCCGCCGGCCCCGCCGCCGGAGCCCGAGGAGAAGAAGCCGGCCCGGCCGATGCTCCGGCTGGTCAAGGAGTAGCGACTGCGGGTGGCGCTCGCCGCGGGGATCGTGCTGCTCGCGCTCGGCTGCCTCGCGCCGGCCTGCGGCGGCAAGAGCGTGGTGGTGACGGCCCCGCCCCCTACCCCCGAGCAGGTGGCCGCCCTGCCGCCGCCGGTGGCGACCAGCCGCTTCCAGCTCGGCATCAACGAGGCGCTGGCCGTCCCCAGCAAGTTCCGCGAACAAGGCGACTTGCCCCGGGTGGAGGCGGCGCTGGCGGCCGACATGGTCTCGGTGGAATGGCTCGGCGCCGACCTGGTGCGGGGTCACACCGGCAACTTCCCCGCGATCTCCTGCTCCGACCTGTCGCGACAGCCGGGCGCCATCGCCGACGCCGACGCCTGGGTTCGAGCGGCGGCGGGCAAGGTGCAGCTCGTGGGCATGGTGAGCCCGTGGCCGGGCAACCAGACCGGCAACTACACCGAGCGTTACCTGCCCTTCGATCTCGTCGCCTACGAGGCCTGCGTGCGCGGCATCGTCGAGCGCTACGATGGCGATGGCATCGACGACATGCCGGGCCTGCCCGCGCCGGTGTGGCTCTGGGAGGTCGACAACGAGCCCGACCTCAAGAACACCAACACCGCGCGGGGCGCCACCCGCGACTACGACCCGCGCCAGTTCGCCCGCCCCGGCGAGTACGCCACCGTGCTCATCGCCAGCGCGCGCGCCATCCGCGAGGCCAACCCCTCGGCGCGGGTGCTCGGCCTCGGGCTCTACCGTCCCCACGCGGCCAACGGGCGGGGCTACATGCGCGAGGTGCTCGCGACACCCGGCGCGGCCGACGCCATCGACATCGTCTCGCTCCACACCTACGCCGACGACGACGGCACCTTGCTCGCCAGCGGCATCGCCGCCGCCCGCGTGGAGCTTCCCGGCAAGCCCATCTGGGTGACGGAGACCAACGCCGACGACCGCGGCGGCGCCGAGGAGCAGGCGCGGCGGCTGGTGGCGATCGTGGCGCGATCGGCCGCCGCCGGGGCCAGCGCCGTCTTCTGGCACACCCTCGCCGACCCGCCCAGCCGGCCCGATCCCTCTGCCCCGGGCGGCATGCCGGGCACGGCGCTGTTCCGGAGCGTGCCCCGTGGCGGGGCGGAGCCGAAGCCGGTGGCCGAGGTGTTCCGTCGTCTCGCCGAGAAGCTGCGTGCGGACGATCTCGTAGGCGCGAGCATGCTCGGCGATGGTGCGGTGAAGCTCAAGAGCGGCGCGGTCCTGCTGTTCAGCGGGAGCGCACCGGTGGCGGGATCGGCCACGCACCTGCTCTCGGGGCAGCGTTTCGAGGCGGGCAGCATCGTGGTGGCCCCGGCCTGGATCGAGCCCGACAGCGGGTGACAGCGGAATGACCTTCCGCGACCTTGGCGTCCCCGGGCGCGTGCGTAAATTGCAGGCATGCGGTTCAGGGCCTCCCCCCTCGTCGTCGCGGTCGCGCTCGGGTTGCTGAACCCCAGCGTGCTCGTGGAGGAGTCGCGCGCGCGCAACCGCCCGAAGCCGAGCAGCAGCGCTTCGCTCGAGGAGGAGCCGCCCGCGCCCGCACTCGCGGTCCCGCCGGTCGAAGAGGAGCCGCCCGCGACCTGACACGCGCGTTAGCGCGCGCCGATGTTGCTCCTCCTCATCGGCTGCCCCGGGCCCTTCGCCACGGGTGACTTCGTCGTGACCGAGAACGAGGCCGGTGGCCTCGACATCACCCGCTACGACGGCAAGCCGCTCGTCTCCGACCTCCGCCTCGCCGTCGGCTCCGGCGACGAGGTGATCGAGATGCAGGGGGGCTCGTACCGCGTGGCCTCGGGCGAGAGCGAGTACGTCAGCCTCGCGCCCGACAACCAGCGCGGCGAGGGTTTCGCCCTCTACGACCTCGTCAACGACCGCGGCGACGTGTGCGCCACCCTCCGCGTGTCGGCCACCGGCTCCCGCGTACTCCTGGTGGAGGTGGCGGGCACCGGCGGCAACCGCGTGCGCTTCGACGCCGCCTGCACCGGCGACGACCACTTCGTGGGCGGCGGCGAGCACGCCTTCGACGTCGACCACGCCGGCGAGAGCTTCGCCCTCTGGGTGGGCGAGCCCGGCATCGGCAAGGTGGACACGGAGTCGCCGCCCGACGACTGGTTCATCACCGGCACGCGGCACGCCTCGAGCTACCCCGACCCGTTCTTCATCCGCCCCGAGCCGGTGGGGGTCATGGCCCTGACCGATGCCCGGGTCGACGTCGACCTCTGCACCGCCGATCGCTGGCACCTCGACACCTGGGAGCGCAGCGCGGCCTTCCTCGTACACGACGCCGACACCCCGATGGAGCTGGTGCAAGCTCACGCCCTGCTCAGTGGGACGCCCGCCATGCCACCGGACTGGGCCTTTGCCCCCTGGGCCGACGCCGTGCGCGGCGTCGCGCGCGTCGAAGAGGTGGCGGCCAGCCTGCGTTCCGCCGGCGCCCCGGTGTCGGTCATCTGGTCG
The DNA here is from genome assembly GCA_016875315.1 of Deltaproteobacteria bacterium. Taxonomy (GTDB): domain Bacteria; phylum Myxococcota_A; class UBA796; order UBA796; family SXON01; genus SXON01. The sequence continues at coordinate 3,270 of VGRQ01000033.1, forward strand.
GAAGACTGGCGTGGCGGCGAGGAGCGCGCCAACGGCTACCACCCCGTGCCCGAGTGGGAGGTCGACGAGACGCTCTACCCCGACCCCTCAGGGATCGACGCCGCCCTCGAGGCCCAGGGTTTCAAGTGGTTCGGCTACTTCGCCCCCTTCCTCGCCGAGGACACGGCGGCCTACGAAGAGGCCAGCGACTTCGTCGTCAAGACCGCCAGCGGCGAGCCCTACCTGTTCACCGGCGCCACCCTCGACATGACGGGGGCCCTCGACCTCAGCAGTCGCGACGGCTGGGACTGGGCGCTCTCCAAGCTCGAGGCCGCCGCCGACATCGGCTTCGACGGCTGGATGGCCGATTACGCCGAGTGGCTGCCGCCCGACGGCGTGGCCGAGGGCATGGACGTGATGGCCGATCACAACGCCTACCCGCTGTTGTGGCAGTCCCTGCACGCCGAGGCCCTCGACGGTCGCGACGCCACCTTCTTCGCTCGCAGCGGGTGGAGCGGCTCGCCGACCTTCGCGCCGGTTCACTGGCCCGGCGACCAGCGCACCAGCTTCGACACCGACGACGGCTTCCCCACCATCATCCCCATGACCCTCGGGGGCGCGATCGCCGGCGTGCCGCTCTCCGGCTCCGACATCGCCGGCTACCAGTCGATCGGCAACGACCCGAGCGACAAGGAGCTGTGGATGCGCTGGTGTACGCTCGGGGCGATGAGCCCGGTGATGCGCACCCACCACGGCGCCTACTCCGACGAGAACTGGCAGTTCGACAGCGACGAGGAGACGCTCGCTACCTTCGCCCTCTGGGGACAGGTACACGCCCAGCTCTTCCCCTACCTGCGCGGCCTCGCCGCCGAGGCCGAGAGCCAGGGGACGCCGCTCGTTCGCCCATTGTTCTTGCACTACCCCGGCGAGGACTGGGGCCGGATCGACGCGTGGTTGCTCGGCCCGTCGCTCCTGGTGGCCCCGGTGCTGGAGAAGGGCGCGCTCTCGCGCCAGGTCGACCTTCCCGCCGACACGACCTGGTACGACTACTGGACGGGAGACAAGGTACAAAGCGGCACGTTCAGCGCGGCCTGGGACGAGATCCCGGTGTTTGCGCCCGAGGGCGCGATCGTCCCCCGCTTCGCCGGGCCGGTCGATACCCTGGTCGACGGCCCGCTCGACGGTCTTGTCACCCTCTCCGACGCCGACACCGCGCGCGTGATCCGCGTGTTCGCCGGCGCGAAGGGCAGCTTCGTCGAGGCCGACGGCACCACCTACAGCACCGACGGGCAGGCCGACAGCTCCGCCGTCGCGACCGATACCCTGGACTCGGGCTCGATCAGCGCCGGGGGGCTGAAGCTGAGCATCAGCGGCGCGGTCGCGCGCACCTACACCGTGGAAGTCATCGCGCCCTAGTTGATCGCCCCGTTCACCGCCTCGGAGAACGACCAGAGCTCGACCAGCCCGTCGCGCAGGGGACCGAGCGCCCCGGCGAGCATCATGGTGAACATCGACGCGATCAGCGCGTACTCGATCACAGTTGTCCCGCCTTCATCGTGGATGAAGTTCTTGGCCTGTCCTCCTGCCGGATGAGCCTCTCATCGGCGGCGGGCGCGGGAGCTTGAGGCGGGGGCGGCAGGCGAGGCGGGTCGAGCTAAGTGAGGGTTCCCAGCAGCGCGTGCGCGGGGGCCACGCGAATGCCGTCGGCGGTGACGTGGTCGCGCGTGCCGACGGCGCTGACTTGCCAGGCCTCGGCGCTCGGAAAACGTTCCTTCAAGTACCGTAGCGGTGGGGACACCTCCGCGTCGCCCCACTTCACTTCGACGAGCATGCTGGGCGTGCGTCCCCGGGTGATCACGAAGTCCACCTCGCGCCCGGCGGTGTCGCGGAAGTAACGCAGCTCCACGTCGAGCCCCTCGGTGTCCTGGAGGAACTGCACGTGTTTCAGCAGGTGGCTTGCGACGAGGTTCTCGAATCGGAAGGCGTCGGACGGGGGCAGGGTCCAATCCCAGTGGTAGTGCTTCTGTGCCTGCTTCAACGCCCGGAGTCGCGGAGCGCCGAAGGGAGGCAGGCGGTAGATCGCGTGAAGCCGCTCCAGCGCGCCCACCCAGCTCTGGATGGTCTTGTGTGCCACCTGCAGGTCTTCGCGCAGGGCGTTGAGGGAGAGCGGCGATCCAACGAGCTCGGGCAGGCGAAGCGCCAGCAACTCGACCTGCCCGAGGTCGACGAAGCGCTCCAGGCTGGCGACCTCTTCGCGGACGAGCCGCTCGCGGTACTCGCGCGACCAGCGACGGGCGCTGCGCTCGGATCCACTGAAGTAGGGTTCGGGGAAGCCGCCGAGGGCGAGTAGCTCGAGGAGCTCGGCGTTTGATTTCAAGCCGAGCTCGGCGACGGAGAGCGGATGCAGCCGCAGGGCGTGGTAGCGCCCCTGCAGAGACTCGCCTCCGAACCGGTAGAGATCGAGGCGAGCGCTCCCGGTCACGAGCACTCGCTGGCCCGGTGGGCGCCCGTCGTACACCCCCTTGAGCCAGTTCCTCCAGTGGCGATACTTGTGGATCTCGTCGAATATCCACAGTTTCCCTGAGGGTAGTTCCTGGCGGAGGAAGGCCTCGCGGTGGCGCGCGATGTCGTAGCTCAGGTAGCCCTCGCTCGCGCCGCGCAACGATTGCGCGAGGGTGGTCTTGCCCACCTGCCGTGGCCCCGACAGCAGCACCATCTTCTCGCGCAGGTCGGACTCGAGCTGTGCTCGGAGGTAGCGGCGGCGCGGCGGCACGCCCGCATGTTACTGTGAAAATTCTACTGCAGTCAAAAAAACGCACGCTGATTTTCGACTGTAGTCGAAAAAAGTCACGCGTCGCGACTACCCCGCCAGCATCAGCCCGAAGCGGTCGGTCAGCTCCACCAGTCGCGCGGTGATCCCCGTCTCGAAGGCGGAGTGCCCGGCGTCGGCGATGATGTGCAGGTCGGCCTCGGGCCAGGCGCGGTGGAGGTCCCACGCGGAGCGGATGGGACAGACCACGTCGTAGCGGCCCTGGACGATGGCCCCGGGGATGTGGCGGATCTTGTGGGCGTCGGCGAGGAGCTGGTCGTCCTGCCGGAACCAGCACGCGTTGTAGAAGTAGTGGCACTCGATGCGAGCGAAGGCCTCGGCGAAGGCGTCTTCCTCGTGACGCGCAACCAGCGCCTCCGAGGGAATGAGCTTCGAGGTGCGGCCCTCCCACACGCTCCACGCGTGCGCGGCGGCGAGGCGGACGTTGGCGTCGGGACTGGTGAGTCGCTTGTAGTAGGCGGCGATCAGGTCGCCCCGCTCTTGCTCGGGGATGGCGGCCACGTAGTCTTCCCAGGCGTCGGGGAAGATCCAGTCGCAGCCCCCCTGGTAGAACCACTCCAGCTCCTTGCGACGGCACAGGAAGATGCCGCGCAGCACCAGCGCCGACACGTGCTCGGGGTGGGCCTGCGCGTAGGCGAGCGCGAGCGTGCTGCCCCAGGACCCGCCGAACACGAGCCACTTGTGGATGCCGAGCATGGCGCGGATGCGTTCCATGTCGGCCACGAGATCCCACGTGGTGTTCTCCCGCAGCTCGGCGTGCGGGGTGCTCTGGCCACAGCCACGCTGGTCGAAGAGGATGATCCGGTAGATGCGCGGGTCGAAGAAACGACGGTGCGCGGGCTCGGTACCGCCGCCTGGCCCCCCGTGGACGAAGACGACCGGGACGCCGCTCGGGTTGCCGGACTCCTCCCAGTACAGGGTGTGGATCTCGGAGACGCGGAGCATGCCGGTGGCGTGCGGTTCGAGGGCGGGGTGCATGGGCGCGGGGCTTATCCCGCCTCGCCGCGGCCTTCCGGCGGCGGGGTGTACACCCACTTGCCGGCCCGCGTGGGACGGTTCACCAGCTCGGCCAGCCGCGCCAGGTAGGTTGAACGCGGCCAGTTGACCGCTCCGAATCGCGCGAGGTGGTCCGTATGCACCTGGCTGTCGACGAGCTTGATGCCCGCCCGTCGCATCCAGTCCACGAGCGTGACGAAGGCCACCTTGCTCGCGTCGTCCACGTCGGTGAACATGCTCTCGCCGAAGTACATGTCGCCGATCGACACGCCGTAGAGTCCTCCCACCAGCCGGTCGCCCTGCCAGGCCTCGGCGGAGTGGGCGAGGCCGAGCTCGTGGAGGCGCCGGTAGGCCGCGAGCATGTCGCGCGTGATCCACGTGCCGCGTTGCCCGGGGCGCTTCTTCTGGCCGCAGCGCCTAATCACGTCGCCGAAGGCCGTGTCGAAGCGGATCTCGAAGGGGCGTTTCTTCATCAGCTTTCGTAGCGACCGCGGCACGTCGATGGCGGCCGGGTCGAGCACGAAGCGCGGGTCGGGCGAGTGCCACCAGATGGGCTCGCCCTCGCTGTACCAGGGGAAGATGCCCTGCTGGTAGGCCGCGACCAGCCGCTCGGGGCGCAGGTCGCCGCCCACGGCGAGGAGGCCGTGCTCGGCGTGCTCCGGCGGAGGGAAGACGATCTCGTCGACGAGTCGGTACACCGGCATGGCCGGGCAATCGTAGTCACGCCCCCGGCGCGCGTCCCCACAACGACGGCAACACGTCGTCACCGTGCTCGCTGGCGTAGTCGGCGAGGAAGGGCGCCACGGTGCCCTGGAGGGCGGCGGTTGCGCGCAGCGCCGCCTGCAGCGTCTCGCCCCAGGGCTGGTCGTGGGCGCGGGCGAAGGCCTCGCGCGCGAGGGGAACGACCTGCTCCTCGTGGGGCCAGCCCTCCACGGGGCCGAAGGGGTCGGCGGGGAGCGCGTCGTAGTAGGCGCGGAAGCCGGAGGTGGGCGCGAGGAGCGGGCGGAGGCCGTGCTCGTCGTTGAGCGCCGCCTGCAACCGGAGGCAAGCGTGCTCGCGCCAGTCGAGCTCGGCGTCGAGGGCGAAGCCCCAGTCGCGCTCGTGGAAGGTATCGACCCCGTTGGTGATCCAGTGGCAGAGCTCGTGGTAGACCATCTGGGCCAGGGTGTCGTCGGGGTCGAGCGTGTCGCGCGGGCCGAGCTCGAGCAGGCCGGTACCGTCGGTGGCCGAGAATATGGCCGGGTTGCGACGAATATGCAGCCCGAGGCGCCGTGCCGTCGCGAGCCAGATCACCTCGAGCGGGTCGACGTAGCGCGCGGTGATGGGGCGGACGTAGTCCATGCCGGCGCGCTATCGCCGGTGCCCGGGGCGCGCTACGGGGGCGCATGTCGCTCAGCATCCGATGCCTCCGGGGAGGCCTGTTCGAGGCCGAGCATCTCGCCAGCGCCTGCCTCGTCGAGGACGACCGGGTGCGCTGGCAGGTGGGTATCGACCTCGCCTCGTTCTGGCGCAGCGCCTGCAAGCCGATGCAGCTCGCCACGGCGCTGGAGTGCATGCCGGGAATGGATCTCAGCGACGCGGAGCTGGCCATCGGCGCCGCGTCGCACTCGGGACAGGCTGCCCACGTGGAGGTGGTTTCGCGGCTGTTGTCGCGACTAGACCTGTCGCCCGACGCCCTGCAATGCGGCGCGCACCCGCCGATGCACGAGCCCACCGCCCGCGAGGTGGGCAAGCCCACGGTGCTGCACAACAACTGCTCGGGCAAGCACACCTTCATGCTCGCCGCCTCGCGCGCCCAGGGCTGGGACCTCGACTACCGCTCGCCGGAGCACCCCCTGCAACGTCGTAACCGCGCGCGGCTCGACGAGTGGGCCGGCGTCACGCATGGGGTGGCGGTCGACGGCTGCTCGGTGCCCACCTTCCACGCGCCGCTCTCGGGACAGGCGCGGGCCTGGGCGCGCCTCGCTGCCGAGATGGCGGACGGCACCCCGGCCGGCCGTGTCGGCCTCGCGATGTCGCGGCAGCCCTTCTTCATGTCCGGTGACGGTCGCCTCGATCTCGCCGTGGTGACCGGCGCGCGCGAGCCCCTCGCGGTGAAGGTCGGCGCCGAGGGCCTGTTCTGCATCGCGCGCCCACGGTCGCGACAGGGCATCGCGGTGAAGGTGCACACCGGCAACGACGCGGCGCTGGCGGTGGCGGTGAAAGCCGTGCTCGCCGAGCTGGGCGTGCCGCTGGACGGCCCCTGGCCCTGGTCCGAGGTGCGCAACGTGCGGAAGGTCCTGGTGGGCGAGCGCGTGGCGATCATGTAGCGCGCACGAGCGACAGCGAGAGCCAACTGAGCAGGCGCGCACGAGCGATAGCGAGGGCCGCCCCCCAGTGAGCGCGGGCTCGCCAGCCCGCGCAGATCAAGACCAACATCCCCCGCCAGCCCGCGCAGATCAAGACCAACATCCCCCGCCAGCCCGCGCGGACCAGAGCGAACTAGGGCGCCGTGTAGACGTCCCCCCGCCCCTCCACCGTGACCGTGCGATTAGAACTCTCCGCGTTGAACGTAAAGATTGCCGCCGCCCGTGGCCAGATCTGCGCGCCGTCACTCGCGGCGGTGTCGTAGAGCGCAAGCACCCCCGTCTGGCGTGTCCACTCGCCGATCTCCACGTCTTGCGAGGTGGGCGAGGGGGAGAGCGCATCGGCCTCCGACGAGGACGTGGCGAAGGTGTTCATGCCGAGGTCGCCACCGGAGCACAGCGCCGTGTCGAGCGTGCTCACCGGCATGTCGAAGATGTACCAGTGCACCAGCAGCACGTCGCTGGGCGTGAACGGCTCGCCCGCGCTGTCCTGCGCCAGGCCGCTCCAGTCGAAGGTGACGGTGCTGCACTCGCACACCTCTTGCGACTTCATCACCTGCGCGAAGCAGGCGGTGTCGAAGTCGCTGGTCTCCGCCGTGTCGCCGGTGTCGGTGGGCGACGCGGTGTCGGCCGTGTCCTTGGGGTCGTCACCGGCGGTACACGCGAGGAGGATCAGCATGCGCCCGGCTATCAATCCTCGCGGAGGTAGGCCGCGACGTCGTCGTAGAGACCGGCCTGGTTGGCATAGGACACGTAGCGCTTCGCGGCCGCGAGCCACTCCCCGGTGGTGGGCCGCACGCGGTCGATGGCGGCCACCAGGTCGCTCTGGGTGATGGGCCGCAGCTTTCCGGAGCGGAGGGCCTCGGCGAGGGCGCGCTCGCTCGCGGCGTCGACGAGGTGATGGAGATCGGCGCCCGACCACCGATGGGTGCGGCCGATGAGGGAGCGCAGGTCGAGCATTTCAGTGGGACGATCTCGAAGGGCCAGCTGCAGGATCGTCTCGCGCGCGCCGGGGTCGGGCGGGGGTACGAACACCACGCGGTCGAAACGCCCGGGGCGGCGCAAGGCAGGGTCGACGTCCCAGGGCGCGTTGGTGGCGCCGATCACCAGGAGACCGTCGTTGTTGGCGCCGGCGCCGTCCATCTCCGCGAGCAGCTGGTTGACGAGCCGCCGCCCCGGCCCGTGCCGGAGCTGGTGGCGGGCGGCGCCGATGGCCTCCACCTCGTCGAAGAAGAGGATGCTCGGCGCCTTGGCGCGTGCCTCCTCGAACACCTCGTGCAGCCGCTTCTCCGACTCGCCGAGCCACATCTCGAGCACGGCCTGGATCTCCACCACCACGAAGCGGGCGCCGCTCTCCCCGGCGGCGGCCCGGGCGAGGTGGGTCTTGCCGCAGCCGGGAGGCCCGTAGAGCAGCACGCCACCGCCGAGCTTCTTGCCGTAGGCGCGGAAGAGGTCGGGGCGCTGCAGCGGGTAGACGATGTCCATCCGCAGGCGCTCTTTGAGCGACTCGAGGCCGCCCACGTCGGCGAAGGTGGGATGGCGCTCGGGTGGCTTCTCGGGGGGCGGGAGCGGCGCCGAGGCCACCACGGCGCGCCGCAGGGCAAGGTCGTGTACCACCGGCTCGACCTCGGAGATCAGCGCGTACACCTCCCGCGACTCGGCGAGTTGTCCCGTGCGGGCGCAGGCCACGGCCAGGGCGCGGAGCGAGGAGGCGTCGAGCTGGTCGCGCACCGGGAACCAGGCCTCCACCACCACCGCGTCGTCGCCGAGCGCCACGCCGCACGCGCCGAGCACCTCGCGGGTGTCGCGACGTGCCGGGTCGGCGGCGAAGGCGGCCCGGGCCTCGACGATCGCGTCGTCGACGCGGTCGGCGGCGAGCAGCTCGCGGGCGAGGAGCACGCGGAGCGGCACGTTGCCGGGGGCAAGGGCGAGGGCTTCACGCAGGGCCAAGACGCTCATGGATCCTCCCAGCCGATACGAATCACGGGGCCGAGCGCCGCCATCACGAACAGCGGCACGCCGGCCCAGGGGTCGGAGAGCGCCACCACGAAGCCGAGCGCCGCGATGAGCATGCCCGCCCAGGGCGGGATGGCGAGGATGCCGGCCACCCACCGGGGTGGCTGGCGGGGCGGGTAGAGCTTGCGGTGGATGGCCGGGTCGTCGAGGTCGGGGTCGAGGGCGAGGGCCTCGGTCCAGGCCGCCCGGGCCGTCACGAGGTTGCCCGACTCGGCCAGGGCCCGCGCGAGGCCCCGGTGGGCCTGCGCGCGGGAGGGATCGACGCGCAGGGCGTCGCGGAAGGCCGCGAGCGCGTCGTCGACCTTGCCGAGCCGGAGCGCAGCGAAGCCGTAGACGACGTGCGCCTCCGGGTCGCCCGGCGACAGCGCGCGCGCCGTCCCCAGCGCCCGCTCGGCCTCCTCGTCGAGCAACAGCGCCTCGGCGGTGATGCCAAGGAGCGCGTGGTACGCGGCCACGCTGGGCGAGGCTGCCACGGCGTCGCGCGCGAACGACAACGCCTCGCGGTGCCGTTTCTGGCCCACCAGCGTGGTGGCCACGTCGGCGAGCAAGCCCCCGTCGCCGGGCGCCAGCGAGAGTGCCTCGCGGAAGGACTGCTCGGCGTCGAAGTGACGGCCCGCGGCGCGCTGGGCGCGGCCCCGCAGGCGAAGGAAGGCTGGGGTGGTGTGCTCGCGGGCGGGAAGCTGCTCGGCGAGCATCGCCGCCTCCTCCGCCCGCCCCAGCCGGAGCAGGACCTCGACCTTTCGCGCCTCGGGGCTCTGACGCATGGCGAGATCGACAATAGCCGCGGTTGTTTGTTCCCCGGGGCTCGTCAACGAATCGTGACGCCCGCGACTAGTCCTTCGCCCTCGACGCCAGCGCCACGTCGGGGAAGCCGGCCGCCTGCGCGGCGCGGATCACCTGCCACACGAGCTTGTACTGGGCCTCCTGGTCGCCGCGCACCACCACGCGCGTGGCGGCGGCGCCCCTCTCCACCTTGCGCAGGCGCTCCGCCAGCTCGCCGATGGGGAAGGTGTCGCCTTCGAGGTAGATCGTCCCGTCGGGGGTGACGGAGATGACGATGTCCTTCGGGATGAGTGGGCTCTCGCCGGTGCCCTCGGGCGTGAGCACGGAGAGAGCGCGCTCCGACACCAGGTTCTTGGCCTGAGCCGCCTGCTTCTCGGCCTCGACCATGCTGCTCGACACCACCATGAAGATGATGAGCAACACGAGGAACACGTCGGTGAGCGGCGTGATGTTGATCTCGGAGAAGAGCCCGGCCTCCTCGTCGAGCTCCTCCGCCTGGGTTGCCGGCCCGGACTGCACGCTTACTCCGCCGACTTCGGGGCGCCGCTGGCCGCCCGGGGAACGCGGATCAGCTCGCCCAGTTCGTCGACGAGCAGCGCGAGGTCGCGGGCGATGCCGGTGGCCATCTGCCCGAGCACGTTGAAGAAGATGACCGCCTCGATGGCCACGAAGAGACCGGCCGCCGTGGCGATCAGCGCCTCGGAGATGCCCGCGCTCACCACCGCGAAACCGCCGGTGCCCGACTCGCCGATGGCCTTGAAGCTGCCCATGACGCCGACGACAGTGCCGAGCAGGCCGGCGAAGGGCATCAGCGCGCCCACGCTGGCGAGCATCCACAGCCCGGCGCGCAGGCGACCGGCGGTGCGCTTGCTCTCGCGCTGCATGGCGGTCTGCGGCTCGCCGCGCACGCGGCCGAGGGCGCGGTCGAGGCCCGCCGTGAACACCTCGCGGAAGGGGGAGGGGAGTCCGTCGGCGAGGCGACGCGCCTCGTCGGTGTCGCCGCGGCGTGCCGCCTCCACCACGCGCTGGTCGGCCCGGGTGACGGCGCTGCGCCCCCGGAGCAGCCCGATCCAGCGCTCGATCGCCAGCGCCACGGTGAACAAGCTGACGACCAGCATGAACAGCAGCGTGGGACCCGCGACCTCCCAGTACTCTCTCAGCGACTCCATGCCGTGCATCGTCTGCCTCGGGGCGGTGGACCTGCGGGCCCACGCCCGGCCCCGTTAGCTCAGCGGGCGCCGAGCCGCGATGCCAACCCCGCTCCCCGTCGACGACATCCTGCCCGCCTTGCTCGACCACCTCGCGCGGGAGGGCGCAGTGGTGCTGGAGTCGCCGCCGGGCTCGGGCAAGACCACGCGGGTGCCGATCGCGGTGGCGGGCGCGGTGCCGGGGCAAACCTGGGTGCTCGAGCCGCGCCGGGTGGCCGCGCGTGCCGCCGCCCAGCGCGTGGCCAGCGAGCTGGGCGAGAGCGTGGGCGAGCAGGTGGGCTACGCGATGCGGCTCGACCGCAAGTCGAGTGGTCGCACGCGCGTGCTGTACGTGACCGAGGGGGTGTTCACGCGCCGCCTCGACGATCTCGCCGGGATCGACGCGGTGATCCTAGACGAGTTCCACGAGCGCAGCATCCACACCGACGTGGCGCTGGCCTGGTGCCGCGCCCTGCGGCGGTCGCGACCCGACCTGAAGCTCGTGGTGATGTCGGCCACCCTCGACGGCGACGCGGTGGCGCGGTTTCTCGGCTGTCCCCGGGTGCGCGCCACCGGCACGATGTTCCCGGTGGACGTCCGGTACTGGGAGCGTCGCGACGACCGGCCGATCGAGGCGCGGGTTGCCGCCGCTTGTCGCGAGGCCTTGTCAAACGGGAGCGTGCTCGCGTTCCTGCCCGGCACCGGGGAGATCGAGCGCACGGCGGCCCTCCTCGGGGGCGTCGACGTGTACCCCCTCCACGGCGAGGTCGACGGCCCCGCTCAGGATCGCGCGCTGCGCGACGCGGGACGCCCCCGGGTGGTGCTCGCCACCAACGTGGCGGAGACCAGCGTGACGGTGGAGGGCATCGCCACCGTGATCGACACCGGGCTCGCCCGGCAGGCCGCCTTCGACCCCTGGTCGGGCCTGCCCACGCTCGATCTCGTGCCCATCGCCCGCGACAGCGCCGCCCAGCGGGCCGGTCGCGCCGGTCGCCTCGGGCCGGGCACCTGCCTGCGGCTGTACTCGCGCGCGGATCACGACGCGCGACCCGCGCAGACCCTCCCCGAGATCCGGCGCATCGACCTGGCCGCCACCGTGCTCGCCCTGCGCGGGCGCCCGCTCGACTGGTTCGAGGCCCCGCCCCCGGGGGCGTGGAAGGCGGCGGTGGAGCACTTGCGCCGGCTCGATCTGGTCGACGACGGTGGCCTCACCGTGCTCGGCGAGGTGGTGTCGCGACTGCCGCTGTCGCCGAGGCTGGGCCGCCTGCTGGTGGAGGCGGCGGCGCTCGGCTGGGGTCGCGAGGGGGCCGGTCTCGCCACGCTCTTCGGGCGTCGCCTCGACGGCGACCTCGTCGACCGCGCCCTCGACGGGCAAGGCGACCCGCGGGAGAAGGCCTACCTGTCGCGACTGGTGCCGTCGCAGGGGGGCAAGGAAGAAGACGGGCTGGCGCGGGCCTTGTTTGCCGCCTTCCCCGACCGCGTGGGCCAGCGCCAGGGCGGCCGCGTGAAGCTGGGTGACGGGGGCGCGGCGGAGTGTGAAGTGGGTCGCGACGGATATGTCATCGTCACCGAGGTCGATCGGGTCCACAACCGCGCCCGGGCGCGCACGATGACGCCCATCCCCGATGGCTGGTTGCTCGAGCACGCCACCGTCCGCGACCTCGTTCGCTGGACGGGCGACCGCGTGGAGGTGCGCGAGGAGCTGGTGTACGGCGAGCTGGTGCTCGACGCCGCGCCCGGGCAGGGGGATCCCGCCGAGGTTGGACGGATCCTGCACGAGCACGTGGTCGCCAACTTGCACAACCTCGTCCCCGACTGGGAAGGCGGGGCGGCGCTGGTGGCGCGCGTCGCCTTCCTGCGACGCCAGGGCGTCGAGCTCCCGGTTCTCGACCTCGACGCCCTCGGCCGGGCGCTGTGCGAGGGGCGCCGCTCGGCGAGAGATCTCGGCCAGGCCTCGCTGGTGGAGCTTGCCCGCGCGCAGTTGCCCGACCCGGCGCTGGTCGATCGCCTCGCGCCGGCCACCATCCGCTTGCCGGGCCGCCCGCGTGCCGCCGTACACTACGAGGGCGACGAGCCCCACGTGGCCAGCCGGATGCAGGATTTCTTCGGCCTCGCCGACGGCCCGCGCATCCTCGAGGGCAAGTACCCGCTGGTGCTCCATCTCAACGCGCCGAGCGGCCGACCGGTGCAGGTCACGCGGGACTTGCCGGGTTTCTGGGCTCGGCACTACCCCGGGATCCGTCGCGAGCTGATGCGACGCTACCCGAGGCACAAGTGGCCCGAGGATCCGCAGGCGCTGTATCGGGAGTAGGCGGCCGCGCTGCCTCCGCGGCTCAGGCCCTCCCTCCCAGATCCCTCCCTCCTCCCTCCTAGATCGAGCAGCCGGATCCCTCCACGCGGTAGCTGCCCGCGAAGTCCACTTCCACGCTCACCTCGCCGCGTGTCCATCGCAAGACGGAACCGCTGGCGACCGGGGTGCTGGCCGCCGCGCCCTCGGTCTCGGCGCGCACGCAGGCCAGCGCGCGCACGAGGTTGAGCATGCTGCCCGGGTCCTGGTCCTCGGCCTCGACGTTGACGCCCCGCTGGTAGCTGGGGTCGGGGGTGAACCAGGGCGTTCCAGTCGTGAAGCCCGCCTGCGAGGAGCCGTCCCAGGGCATCGGGGCGCGCCAGGCGTGGTCCTGTCCCGACGCAGTCTGCGCGTTCGGCAGGTCGAGCTCCTCGCCGTAGTAGATGACCGGGTTGCCGGGGAGCAGCATGTTCGCCACCATCAAGGCGCGACGTTGCCCGGGATCGGCCACCAGCGAGGCGAGACGATCGACGTCGTGGGAGCCGAGGAAGCTCGCCATGCCCTCGGCGCGGGTGCCCTGCTCGGCGATCACCTCGGCGACGTGGGCGGCATCGCCCTCGGCGGCCGCGAGCAGTAGTGCCTCGCGCCGGGGAAAGTCGGTGACGGCCTGCGCTTCCTCCAGCCAGCTCGTGCTGCGTTCAACCTCCCACTCGCTGGCCTCGGCGAGGAAGAACTTGCCCGGGAAACGCTGGGCGACCCCGGCGACGAGCGCGTGCGACGCCGTCGATCCCTCGGTGACGCCATCCTCCTCCACGAGCATGAGCACCGCGTCGAGCCGGTAGCCGTCCACCACCTCGAGCCACTGCGACAGGAGCAGGCCCATCAGGAAGGCGAGGCGGTCGTCCGTCCAGTCGAGATCGGGCATGTCGGGGCCGAAGTAGGCGTAGTAGTTGCCGCCCTGCGCGTCGGGCCACCAGCACTCGCCCTCGCCGCCGTACACGAAGTAGTCGCGATAGATCGAGTCGCCCTCCGCCGCGGCGAGGAACCAGGGATGCTCGCGGTGCACGTGGTTGAGCGGGAAGTCGAGCAGCACGCGCATGCCGCGCGCGTGGGCCTCGTCGACGAGCGCTCGGAGCGCCGCCTCGTCGCCGTACTCGGGGGTGAGGCTGCCGAAGTCCTGCACGTCGTAGCCGGCCGGGCCGAAGGCGGGAAACACGGGCATCAGCCACAAGGTCTGCACGCCGATCGACTCGAGGTAGTCGAGCTTGAGGCGCACCCCATCGAGGTCGCCGGTGCCGTCGCCGTCGCTGTCGTAGAAGGAGCGAACGTAGATCTCGTAGGTGAGGCCAGCGCGCTCGGGGGGCGGCGCGGGGTCGAGCTCGACCTCCAGCATGGGCTCGCTGGCGAGCGCCTCGGCCACGGGGGAGAGCGACTCGGTACAGGCGACGAGGAAGAACACGCGGGCTCCGGGTGGAGCCGCGTGGAGTTCAAGGGTCGTGCCGGGGCGACGAAACGGGTGAACGCCGGGATTTTGTTGTCGGAGGGGTGACGAACGTCAGACTTCCGTCAGCTGCCGGGTAGCCGTGGTGCCCGGCGCGAGTCACAATCGACCGATGCGCTTCGGCCCTCTCGCGCTCCTACCGCTCCTCGCCTGTCCCGCCGCCGACGAGGCCAAGGAAACGGGCACGCCCTCCACGCGCTACCACCCCGACGATTTCGCCGATCCGGCGGTGCATAGCCCCGAGGCCAAGCTGCAGACGCAGGAGTGCGTCAACTGCCACGGGGCCGATCTCACCGGCAGCACCGGCACCAGCTGCGACACCTGTCACCCGGTGGACTGGCGCACCGACTGCACCTTCTGCCACGGCGGCGAGGAGACCGCCGATGGCGCGCCGCCGTCGTACATCCACGACGACGGCACCAACAACTTCCCCGTCCACACCAATCACGTGGCTGGCGGCGACATCGCCGACGCCTTCGCCTGCTCCGACTGCCACGCGCATCCCACCGACGTGCTCAGCGAGGGGCACCTGTTCATCGGCGACGACACCCCCGGCGTGGCCGAGGTCGACTTCAGCGCCGGGCTGAGCAAGGCCGGGACCTGGGACGGCGCGGGCACCTGCTCGAACCTCTACTGCCACGGCAACGGGCAAGGCGACAACGGCACCGCGAGCGCCGGGACATTCGAGGCCACTTGCGACGGCTGCCACCCCCACCAGTCCAGCGGCAGCGCCGGCTGGAGGACCATGAGTGGGGAGCACGACCGGCACCTGTCGGAAGGCGAGGGCTTCGAGTGCGGCGACTGCCACAAGGCCGTGGTCGATCAGTGGGAGCCCATCGCCGACACCTCGCTGCATGTCAACGGCACGCCGGACATCCAGCTGGTGGGCGCGATGACCTGGTCGTCGTCGGCGGAGACGTGTACCGGGGAGTGTCACGGGGAAGAACACGAGGGACGCCGCTGGGAGCGGTAGACGCCCCGGTGGTACGCTGCGGCCCATGCTGTTTCTCGCTGCCCTCGCGCTCGGCGCGACCATCGACCGGGTAACGCTCAGCGACGGGCAGGTTCTCGAGGGCGAGGTGCACTACCTCGAGGAAGGCCGCTACCGGCTGTTTCTCAAGGACGGCAAGGTGCTCGACCTTGCCCCGGGCCTGGTGAAGTCGGTGCAGTACGACGGCGACGCGGAGGAGGCGCAGGCCTCGCGGGTACACACGACCCCCCGGGCGCGACTCGCAGGCTTCGACCTGCGCGACGACCTCGACGAGGACCCCACCGCGACGCGGTACATCCTGGGGCGATCGGCCTACAGCAACGGCCACCTTTCTGGCACCGTGGCGCAGGAGGAGATCGCGCTCACCTCGGTGAGCCTCGGCCTGTCCGACTACTTCGACCTCACCGCGAGCGCGGTCTTGCCGTCGATGGTGAACGAGTTCGCCGCGATTTGGTGCCTCGACGCGAAGGTTTCGGTGCCGTTGGGCGAGCGCTGGCGGGTGGCGCTCGGTGCCCACCAGCTTCGTCTC
>VGRQ01000034.1 GCA_016875315.1 Deltaproteobacteria bacterium
CACGGCGCGCAGCACCGCCGGCGCCTCGGCGGCGGCGTCGAACACCTCCACGCTGTCGCCGGGGAGGAGGCGGAGCACGTCGCGGACGTAGTGCGCCTCGTCGTCGTCGAGGCGGGCGAGGCCCGGCGCGCAGCGAGCGACAAGCACCCGCTTCATGCGACGGCGTACACCAGCGCCACCCAGCCCTCGCGCTCGTCGCGGTCGACGAGGCGGAGTCCCGCCATCGCGGTCTCGACGAGGTGGGCGCGGTCGGCGAGGATGCCCGCGAAGGCGAGGTGGCCCCGCGCCAGGCGGCGCAGCTCGGGCGCCAGGTCGGCGATCACCTCGGCGTAGAGGTTGGCCACCACCAGCTCGTAGGGGCCTTCTAGTCGCGACAGGGTACTGTCGTCGAAACTCGCGGCGAGCCCGTTCAGCCGCGCTGCTTCGCGCGCCGCTCGCACCGCGTCGGGGTCGATGTCGATGCCGTGCGCGCTCATCCCCAGCTTCGCGGCGGCGAGCGCGAGGATCCCCGAGCCGCAGCCCACGTCGAGGCAACGCTGGCCGGGCACGGCGAGGCGGTCGATGGCGGCGAGGCAGGCGCGCGTGGTGAGGTGGTCGCCGGTGCCGAAGGCGTTGCCGGGCTCGATCACCAGCGCCCCGGGCACGTGGTGCCACGGCGCGGCGACCACCAGCCGATCCGACACATGAACCGGCTGGAAGTGTTGTTTCCAGCCCTCGTTCCAGTCGGTGTCGACCACTTCTTCCCAGGCCGGTTCCCGTCCCCCGAGGGCGGCGCGAACCGCCGCCTCGGCCGGGCGCCGCTCGAACCAGGCGCGGAGCAGCACCACCGCCGGTGGACGCGGCGCGCGTCCCTTGTCCCAGGGCTGCTTGTACCGCACCGTCGTGCCGGGGGGCACGTCTTCCTGGAGGCCGGTGGCGCCAAGCTCGAGCAGGGCCTTGCCGGCGCGGGCCACCTCGGGGCGCGGCAGGCTCACGGCGAGGGCGTGCCAGCCCACCGGCGGTCTACTCGTGCTCGTGATCGTGAGGGGCAGGATCCGGCACGGGCGGCAACGGTTGCCCCGAGCGTGCCGCCGCGAGCAGCGCGTTGACCGCCGCCCCGTCGCCCGGGCCGATCTTCAGGCGCAGCCACTGGTCGCCGTGCGTGCCGAGCAGGAACACCGAGGGCGTGCCCTCGATCTCGGCGGTACCGCCGCCCTCCACGTCGGCCTTCACCGCGTCGGCGGCAGCCGGGCTCTGCAAGCAAGCCTCGAAACTCGCGCCCTCGATACCCTGCTTCTCGGCCATGAAGCGGATGTCGGAGGGGGCCAGGTACTTCTGGTTCTTGAACATCGCCTCCGAGAGCTCCCAGAAGCGGCCCTGGAGGCGGGCACACTCGGCGGCGGCGGCGGCGGCGCAGGCGTACTGGTGGCCCTCGAAGGGCACGAAACGGTTGCAGGCCTGGGCGATGGGGTAGTGCTTGAACAGGAGCTTCACGTCCTTGTTCTCGGCCACGATCGCCTTGAGCACCGGCGCCATGAGGGCGCAGTGCGGGCACTCGTAGTCGGCCCACTCCACCAGCGTGAAGCGCGCCGCCGGGTCGCCCTTGACGGGCTCGGTGCCATCGAGATCGATGCGGCCCATCGGCTTCTCGTAGAGCATGGCGAAGTCCATGCCGCCCTCGGCGGTGACCGTCGGCGCGGTGGCCTGTCGCGACACGAGCACCCCCGCGATGAACACCACCATGCCCACCACCAGCGTGGCCCCGGCGTGGTCGCCGAGCCCCTTGCCGAGCAGGTCGCCCAGGGTACCGCCCGCCCGCTTGCACAGCGCGTAGCCGCAGCCGAGGAGGGTGGCGTTGAGCACCCACGTGAGGGTGCAGAAGATGCAGAGCGCACCCTCGCTGTAGGAGGCCCACGCGAGGAAGATGTCGTAGCCGACGGCGATCACGCCGCCGACGAGGACGAGCGCGCCCGCGCTGGCACCCTTCGCGCCGCGCAGCGCGTAGCCGAGGAAGGCCATCGCCGCGTAGAAGCCGAGGCCGTAGAGCGCGATCGGCACGCCGCCGAGCTCGCTGTGCTCGGAGGTGTTGATCTTGTCGCAGTTGAGCACGCTCGACACGTTGCAGAGCGACTCGCCGCCGCTCTTGGCCACGAAGTGCTGGGTGGTGAGGTACACCGAGGCCAGCGCGCCGGTGCCGGCCGCGGCGAGGACGCCGAGGGCGGCGTCGCGCACCGCGACGACGATGACGATGGCGGCCACCAGCACCGCGCCCCCGATGAGCGCGGGCGCGGGGAGGCTCCCCACCCCGTCGGCGGCGTGGGCGGCGGGGACGAAGGCCAGGAGCAGCGTTCCGAAGTGCATGGCGGGCGCGGCCTAACCCTTTCGGCGCCGCCGAGCGGCCTAGCCCCGGTTCAGCGCCCTCGCGATCTCCTTGCGATCTTCCTGCGCCCGCAGGCTCTGGCGCTTGTCATGTTGCTTCTTGCCGCGACCAACGGCCATTTCTAGCTTCACGTGCGCGCCGTCGAAGTAGAGGCGGAGGGCAACCAGGGTGAGCCCTTTCTCGCGGACGACCTCGCGAAAGTGCTCGATCTCGTGGGCATGGAGCAGCAGCGGCCGGGGACGGTCGGGCTCGTGGTTGAACTGGTTGGCCTGCGGGAAGGGCGCGATGTGCGCCTTGAAGAGGAACATCTTGCGCCCCTCGAAGCCCACCCAGGCCTCGTTGAGATGGGCCTCGCCCGCGCGCAGGCTCTTGACCTCGGACCCCTTCAACAACAGCCCGGCCTCGGTGAACTCGGAGAGGTCGTAGTCGTGGCGGGCCTTGCGATTCTCGCAGATGTTTCGCTTCTCGCCCTTCCGGGGCGCTTTGCCTTGGGCACCCATGGGGGTCTCCGGGCCCACCGGGGCGGCGAGCGACGCCCGAGCATGCGCACGCGCCGGGGTGGGGACAAGTCACGTCGTGACAAGCGCGCGTAGATCGGCTATTGTAGTGTCAAGTGCTGCGAGTTCTCCATACGCCATCCCCACGGAGAAACAAGGCATAGAAAATATTTCCTCCGGCTCGTGGATCTTTTTCCCACGAATTGGATTACTCTCCCACATGAGAGGAGGAGTCTCCCGTCCACCCACCGGGCGGGGGCCGCGGCATGCTGGAAGTCCGTTTCAACCAGCAGCTCACCATGGACCCCCGCGGGCGGGTGACGGTCCCCTCGCGCCTGCGCTCTGCGCTCGAGACGCATCGCATCCCCTCCCTGGTCTTCATCGTCCACGGCAAGCGGCTCCGGGCCTACACGCCCAAGGATTTCGCTGAGCGCGTCGAGGCTCCTCTCCTCGCCGACGACGCCTTCGACCCCTACCAGGACGAGAAGCAGCTCCTCCGCCTCGGCAGCGCCTGCGAGGTCGACGTCGACAAGCAGGGGCGGCTGGTGATCCCGCCCGAGCTGCGTGAGCTGGTGGGCCTCGGCGAAGACATCACCATGGTGTCGATGCTCGACCGGATCGAGGTGTGGAACAGCGCCGATTTCCAGCAGGCTTTCACCCAGGCCCAGCGGCGCACCGAGACCCTCGGCGGCTACGGCGGCAGCGGAGGGGGGAGTGGATGAGCATGTCCCCGTCCTCCTCGACGACGTGCTGGCGCTCCTCGCGGTGCGGCCCGGCGGCCTCTACGTGGATGGCACGCTCGGCCTCGGCGGGCATTCCTCGGCGATCCTCGCCGCGGGCGGGCGATTGCTCGCCACGGATCGCGATGCCTACGCGATCGCGCGCGCCCGCGAGCGCCTCGGCGCCGAGCGTCCTGGGGCCGATGCGGAGCTGCACCACGCCCCCTTCAGCCGGCTCCCCGCGATCCTCGGCGGGCGGCTGGCGGATGGCATCCTCCTCGACCTCGGCGTGTCTTCCCCGCAGCTCGACCGTCCCGAGCGGGGCTTCTCCTTCCGCGCCGACGGGCCGGTCGACTTCCGCATGGACCCATCTGCCGGCGAGCCCGCCAGCGCCTGGCTCGATCGCGTGTCGGAGGCCGAGCTGGTGCGGGTGCTCTTCGAGTTTGGCGAGGAGCGGCACGCGCGCCGAGTCGCCCGCGCCCTCCTCGCCGCGCGACCCTTACGCGGCACGCTCCACCTCGCCGAGGTGGTGGCCGGGGTCGTGCCCCGCGACGGCCGGATCCACCCGGCCACGAGGACTTTCCAGGCCCTGCGCATCGTCACCAACGACGAGCTCGGCGAGCTCGACCGCGCGCTGCAGTCGCTCCCCGGCTGCCTCGCCCCCGGCGGGAGGCTCGTCGTGATCAGCTTTCACTCGCTGGAAGACCGCCGCGTGAAGGATCGTTTCCGCGATCTCGCCGGCGCCAACGCGCCCCGCGACCTCTACGGGCATCCCCTCGTGGCCCCGGCGTACCGCCTCGTCGAGCGCCGCGCGCGCAAGGGCGAGAGCGACCCCAACCCTCGCGCCCGTTCTGCCCGCCTCCGAGCCCTGGAGCGCCTGCCATGAGCACCACCACCCGCCGCATCGACCTCGCCGCCTTCCAGTCCGCCGTGCAGAACAGCGCGCCGGAGCTACGCATCCTCATGCGCTTCATGGGCACGCTGGTGTGGGTCACGGCGGCGCTCGCGGTGTACCTGTGGACCCGCATGGAGGTGCGGGAGACCGCGCGCCTGCTGGACATCGAGCGCGCCGCCCTCGCCGAGCAGCTCACCCTTCGCGACCGGCTCCAGGTGGAGCGCACCATGCTCCGCAGCCCGGGACGGCTGGGCGCGGTGGCGCTCTCGGAGAACCTCGCGGCGCCGGCGCGCGTCATCGACGTGGTGATCAGCCCGTGAAGCCCGCCCGCCCCCACGGTAAGCACGCCGCCGGCAAACGCCCGGCCGGCCGTCGCCTGCCCGCGCGATCGTGGTTCGACCGCCCGCGCCGGGTGGAGCCGAAGGCCGACGCCGAGCTGCTCGCCGCCACCCGCGTCCGCGCGCGTTTCGCGGCCTGGGGTCTCTGCGTCGCGCTGCTGCTGCTCTGCCTGCGCGCCGGCTGGGTGATGGGCGTGCCCGACGAGCGGCTCGAGGAACGGGGCCGCGAGCAGTTCCGGGCCTCGGTGGAGGTGCGCGGACGCCGCGGCAACCTCTACGACCGCCACGGCCGCGTGCTCGCCGCCACCACCAACCTGCCCTCGCTCTACGCCAACCCCGCGAAGCTCACCGACGCCGAGGTGGAGGCGCGGGTGTCGGCGATCGTCACTCTCACCGGCAAGTCGGAGAGCTGGGTGCGCAGCCGCTTCGCGGTGCGCGCCGACGGCAAGAAGGCCCGCGAGGTGAAGCTCGGCGACGCGCTCGCCCCTGCCGAGGCGAGGGCCATCGTGCATGGGCTCGGTCGCGACCAGATGTGGCTCGTCGACGAGCCGGTGCGCGTGTACCCAGGGCGCGACCTCGCCGCCCCGCTGCTCGGCTTCACCGACGTGTTCGACGAGGGCGCCGCCGGCATGGAGAAGGTGCTCGAGAAGGAGCTGGCCGGGGAGACGGTGCGCCTGCTGCAAGAGCGCGACCGCAAGGGACGCGCCATCGACGGCGGCCTCGACGACAGCGACGTGGCCAACGCCGGGCACTCGGTGATGCTCACCCTCGACGCGTCGATCCAGTTCGCCACCGAGCGTGCGCTCGACGGCGCGATGGCCGCCAGCCAGCCGCTCGCCGCGATGGCGGTGGTGATGGACGTCAAGACCGGCGCCATCCTCGCCATCGGCAGCCGCCCCTCCGGCAACCCCAACGACAATGCCGCCCGCGCGCAGGCCGACCTCTTCAAGAACCGCCCGGCGATGGACCAGATTGAACCTGGGTCAGTCTTCAAGCCCTTCGTGGCTGCGGCGGCGATCGAGGAGGGGCTCGTCACCCCGGAGACGATGATCGACTGCGAGCTGGGACGGATGGCGATCGGCCCGGCGGTCATCAAGGACGACCACCCGAAAGGGGTCATCTCGGTTCACGACGTCATCAAGTTCTCCTCGAACATCGGGGCGGCGAAGCTGGCGATGCAGTATCTCGGCGCCGAGAAGAGCCTCGCCTATCTCAAGGCCTTCGGCTTCGGCCGGTCCACCGGCCTCGGCCTCCCCGGCGAGTGGCGCGGGACGATGCGCAAGGCCGACAACATCAAGCCGATCGAGCTGGCCACCACCGCCTTCGGGCAGGGGGTCACCGCCTCGCCCATCCAGCTGGTGAGCGCGGTGGCCACCCTCGCCAACGGTGGCGTGCGCATGCACCCGCGGCTGGTGGAGGCGATCCTCGACCGCAACGGGCAGGTGGAGCTGCCGCGCGAGCCGCGGGAGGACGCCCGGGTGATCTCCGAGGAAACCGCCCGCGCCATGGCCCTGATGATGGAGGCGGTCACCGAGGAGGGCGGCACCGGCACTCGCGCGCGCGTGCCGGGCTACCGCGTGGCCGGTAAGACCGGCACCGCGCAGAAGGTCGCCAACGGCGTGTACAGCACCGAGCGTATCTCTTCCTTCGTGGGCTTTCTCCCCGCCGACCGCCCCGAGATCGCCATCGCCGTGGCCGTCGACAGCCCCACCGTCGGCAGCAAGTATGGCGGCATCGTCGCCGCGCCGGTTTTCTCCGAGATCGGCGCCTTCTCCATGCGCTACCTTGGCATCGCCCCCGACGCCGCCGAGGCCGAGCCCGAGCCGCTCGTCGCGGCGGCGGCCCCCCTCGAGGTGCGCGCCGATGGCCAGGGCCGCTGGATCCTCCCCGACCTCTCGGGCCGCACCCTGCGCGCCGCCGTCACCGCCATCGAGCCTGCTGGGCTCGACATCGCGGTGGAAGGCTCCGGCCGCCTCGTGGCCCAGTCTCCGCCCGCCGGCACCCCGGTGGTCCCCGGCGACGCCGTCGTCCTCAGCTTCAACTAGTTCTTTCCCACCTCCGCACGCTTTCCGGGCGGCTCCGCCAGAACGTGGACAGCAACAGGGCTCCCCGCCCCGTTGCGCGGTCCCCGCGCGGGCCTCACTCCCCCCCGGTGTTTCCGGTCGCTCCCCGCGACCCACACCTCGGGCCCGTGGCCGAACCGATCCGCCGCCGTCTCTCCCATCCTGAAGCAGGGTGGCGCCGCCCGGGAAGCTCCCTCCACCCGTCCCACCTCCCTCCCGCCTCATGACCATCACCGACCTTCTCGCCGCTGTCCCCGGCAGTGTGCTCCTCCGGGGGCCAGGCGACCGCGAGGTTGGCGCCGTCCGCGACTCCGATGCGGAAGTCGCGGGCGGCGACCTTTTTGTCGCCATCCGCGGCGCGCGCGTCGACATGCATGATCGCTTGCTTGGCCTCGCCCACGCAGGAGGCCTCGTGGTGGATCGCGAGTGTCAGCTACCCGAGGGACCGGCGGTGATCAGGGTGGACGACACCCGCCGCG
Organism: Deltaproteobacteria bacterium; assembly: GCA_016875315.1. Classification (GTDB taxonomy): domain Bacteria; phylum Myxococcota_A; class UBA796; order UBA796; family SXON01; genus SXON01. The sequence continues at coordinate 7,351 of VGRQ01000034.1, forward strand.
CGCTGCCACGACTCTGCGCGCAGGCGCTGGGCAATCCCGGCGCCCAGGTCCCGGTGGTGGCCGTCACCGGCACCAACGGCAAGACCTCCACCACCTTCCTCGTGGCGGCGATGGCCCGCGCCGCCGGCCTCCGCGCCGGCATCATCGGGACGACCGGGCACTTCGTCGATGGCGAGCGCCTCGACTCCACCCACACCACGCCCACCGCGCCGGTCACGCAGGCCCTGCTCGCGCGCATGCGCGACGCCGGCGTGGGGCTGGTGGCGATGGAGGCGTCGAGCATCGGCCTCGCGGCCTTCCGGTGCGACGCCATCCCCTTCGTTGCTGCCGCGTTCACCAACCTCACCCGCGATCACCTCGATGTTCACGGGACGATGGAGGCCTACGCCGCCGCCAAGGCGCGCCTGTTCCACGAGCTGCTCCAGGGCACGGCGGTGCTCAACGCGCGCGACCCCGCGTCGCGACAGATGCGACCGGTCCACGGCCCCACCTGGTGGTTCCACGGCGACGATCTCTCGGCCAGCGAGGTGCAGCTGGCTCCCACCGGCACCCGCGCGCGATTCCGCACCCCCCGCGGCGACTTCGACGGCGCGATGAACCTCGTGGGCGCCCACAACATCGACAACGCCCTCGCCGCCCTCGGTCTCGCGCTGGCGGCCGGGATCCCGCTCGACGCCTGCGCGCGAGGGCTCGCGGCGTTGCCCGCCGTCCCCGGGCGGCTGGAGGCGGTACACAACACCCGAGGTCTCGCGGTCCTCGTCGACTACGCGCACTCCGACGACGCCCTTGCCCGTGTCCTGGCCACGCTGCGCGCGGTCACCTCGGGCCGCATCATCACCGTGTTCGGCTGCGGAGGCGATCGCGACCGGGGCAAGCGCCCGCTCATGGGCCGCGCCGCCGCGCAGGGTAGCGACGTGGTGGTGGTGACCACCGACAACCCCCGCGGCGAAGACCCAGCCGCCATCGTGGCCGAAATCGTCCCCGGGCTCGGCGCGGCCGCGTACCGGGTGGTGCTCGAGCGCCGCGAGGCCATCGCCACGGCGGTGGGCCTGGCTCGGCCGGGCGACGTGGTGCTCATCGCGGGCAAGGGCCACGAGTCCTACCAGGAGATCAAGGGTGAACGCCTCCCGTTTGACGACTGCGCCGTGGCGCGGGAGGTGATGTCGTGATCTTCGACGCCGAGCACATCGCGCGCGCCACCGGGGGACAACTCCTCGCCACGGGACCAGCCGGCCCGGTGGGCACCGACTCCCGTCGCGTGGCGCCCGGCTCCTGGTTCGTGGCCCTGACCGGCGACCGCTTCGACGGGCACGACTTCCTGCCCCACGCGGCGGCGGCCGGCTGCGCCGGGGCGGTGGTGTCGCGACGGCCCGAGCGATGGGACCGCGGGCTGGTGCTCGTTCCCGACACGCTCGTGGCCCTGCAAGACCTCGCGCGCGCCGTGCGTCGCGACTTCCCCGGCCCGGTGGTTGGCATCACCGGCAGCGCCGGCAAGACTTCCACGCGGGTGATGGTGGTGGACTGCCTGCGCGGCCTCGGCCACGTGCACCACACCCAGGGCAACCTCAACAACCACGTGGGCCTGCCGCTCACGCTGCTCGCGCTGCCCGTCGACGCCGACGCCATCGTGCTCGAGATGGGCATGAACCACCGGGGCGAGATCGCGCTGCTCGCCGACATCGGCGCGCCCACCGTCCGGCTCGTCACCAACGTCGGCGCCGCCCACGTGGAAGGCTGCGGCAGCATCGAGGGCGTCGCCCTGGCCAAGCAGGAGATCTTCGACGGCTCGCGCCCCGGCGACGTGGTTTGCGTCAACCTCGACGACCCGCGCGTGGCCGCCATGCCCGTCCCCGAGGGCGTGCGCGTGGTCACCTACGGCGCCGACCCGGCGGCCACGGTGCGTCTCACCGACGTGGCGGTCGACGGCGAGCGCCTCCAGACGCGCCTGCGCATCGACACCCCCGACGGCACCGTCCGCGCCACGCTGGATGTGCCCGGCGCCCACCTTGCCCAGAACGCCGCCGCCGCCGTGGCAGTGGCCTACGCCCTGCGCGTGCCGGTAGACACGCTCGGGCCGGCGCTGGGCCGCTTCGCCCCCGAGGGCATGCGCAACCGCGTGGAGCGCATCGGCACCGCTGCCGTGCTCGACGATGCCTACAACGCCAACCCCACCTCGATGGTGGCGGCGATCCACGCGCTCGCGGCGCTCCCCGGCGAGAAGATCGCGGTGCTGGGCGACATGCTCGAGCTCGGGGCCGAGGAGGCCCGTGGCCACGCCGAGGTGCTGGAGGCCGCCCGCGCCCTGCACCACACGTGGGTGACCGGGCCGCGGATGACGGAGGCGGCGGCCCAGTTTCCCGGGGTGACCGTGTTCGCCGACGCCGAGGCGCTGGGCGAGGCACTGGTCGACCAGGGGGTCGGGCTACCGGGCGAGGGCGTGCGGCACGCGGTGCTCGTCAAGGGTAGCCGCGGCATGCGGATGGAACGGGTCGTGGAGCGGCTCCGCGCCGCACGGAAGAACTGATGCTGTACCACTTGTTGTTGCCCCTGGGCGGTCCCTTCAACGTGATCCGCTACATCACCTTTCGCAGCGCCTGCGCGATGGTGACGGCGCTGGTGCTCTGCTACGTGGCCTACCCCGCGTTCATCGAGTGGATGCGGAAGAAGAAGATGGAGCAGATCATCCGCGCCGAGGGGCCCCGCGAGCACCTCGAGAACAAGGTGGGCACGCCCACCATGGGCGGCGTGGTGATGCTCGGCGGCCTCGCTATCTCCACGCTGTTGTGGGCCCGCCTCGACGAGCCGCTCGCCTGGTTCGTGCTCACCGTCACCCTCGGCTACGGCGTGATCGGCTTCATCGACGACTGGAAGAAGGTGATGGAGCGGTCGAGCGACGGCCTGTCCGGTCGCTACAAGATCCTCGGGCAGGTGCTCATCGGCGGCCTGGTGTTCGGCGGCGCCTACGCCACCGATCGCATGGACGCGACCTTCCACATCCCCTTCTACAAGCACGCCGTCTTCGACCTCGCCAACCTGTGGGCCGGTGCGCCCGCCCTGCTCGGCTGGGCCTACGTGGGCTGGGGCATCTTCATCCTCACCGGCACCTCCAACGCGGTGAACCTGACCGACGGCCTCGACGGGCTCGCCATCGGCGCCACCATCACCTCGGCGGGCACCTTCGCCGTGCTCGCCTACGTGGCCGGTCACACCGAGTTTGCCGAGTACCTGCGCATCCCCTACGTGGCCGGGGCGGGCGAGGTGGCGATCGTGGCCATGGCGCTGCTCGGCGCCGGCCTCGGCTTTCTCTGGTTCAACTGTTACCCCGCCCAGATCTTCATGGGCGACGTGGGCGCGCTCGCCATCGGCGGGGCGCTCGGCAGCATCGCGGTGCTGGTGAAGCAGGAAATCCTCCTCGCGCTGGTGGGCGGCGTGTTCGTGATGGAAACCCTGTCGGTGATGATCCAGGTGTTGTGGTTCAAGCGCACCGGCAAGCGCGTGTTCCTCATGACGCCCATCCACCACCACTTCGAGAAGGCCGGCTGGGGAGAGCCCAAGATCATCGTCCGCTTCTGGATCATCTCCGGCCTGCTGGCGCTGGTGGCGCTCTCCACCTTGAAGCTCCGGTAGGCGATGGGCGGGCACCTGCTGGTGGTGGGGATGGCGCGCAGCGGCGTGGCGGCGGCGAGGCTTGCCCTGCGCAAGGGCTTTCGCGTGGTGTGTACCGATCGCCGCCCCGACGCGCCCCGGGTCGACGGCTGCACCCACGCCTACGGCGAGCACCGGGCCGAGGACTTCGTCAACGCCGCGCAGATCGTGGTGTCGCCGGGGGTGCCGGCGCGGATGCCCTTGTTGCAACAGGCCATCGCGGCCGGGGTGCCTGCGGTGGGCGAGCTTGGTTTCGCCGCCTCGTACCTTGACTGTCCCATCCTGGCCGTGAGTGGCACCAACGGCAAGTCCACCACCACGCACCTGCTGGGCCAGCTGATGAACCAGGGCGGCGTCCGCACCTTCACCGGGGGCAACATCGGGCTGCCGCTGTCGGAGGCCGTCGACGGCGGCTTCGAGTGCGCGGCGGTGGAGGTGTCCAGCTACCAGATGGAGCTTCCCGGGTCGTTCCGCCCGCGTGCCGCGGCCATCCTCAACCTCACGCCCGACCACCTCGAGCGCCACGGGACGATGGACAACTACGGCGCGCACAAGTGCCGGATGTTCGCCCGGATGGGGCCCGACGACGCGGCGATCGTCCCCGCCGGCGACCCCCGGCTGCGGCGGCTGGCCGATGCCGAGCCCGGCCGGCGCCTGTTGCTCGGTTCCTCGCCGGGCGTGCGGGTACAGGGCGACGAGCTGCAGCTCAGCGGCGTACACGACCCCGGCCCGGTGGCCATCGGTGGCTTCGGGCTTCCCGGCGCCCACAATCGCGACAACCTTGCTGCCGCCGTGCTCCTCGCCGTGTGTGGCGGACTCTGGCGTCGCGACATTGACGTGTCAACGCTGCGCGGGCTGCCTCACCGGGTGGAGCTGGTGGGCGAGCGCGACGGCGTGCGCTTCGTCGACGACAGCAAGGCCACCAACGTGGAATCGGCCCTCGCCGCCTACCTCGGCTGGACGGGCCCCTTCGTGGCCCTGCTCGGCGGCCAGGGCAAGGCGGGCGCCAACTACGACGCGCTGGTGGAGCCCTTGCGACGCGCGCGCGCGGTGATCTGCCTCGGCGCCGAGGGCCCGGCCATCCACGCGGCGCTCCGCCGCGGCGAGGTGGAGGCGGTGCTGGTGCCGGGAATGGCGGCGGCGGTGGCCGAGGCTCGGCGTCTCGCCCACCCCGGCGACGCGGTGATCCTCTCGCCGGCCTGCGCTTCCTTCGACGAGTTCACCGATTTCGAGCACCGCGGCCGCGTGTTCCGCCAGCTTGCGCTAGACTATTGACAGGTCAAGGACTACCCATGACGAAGCCCGCCGAGTCCGCTCCTCGCCGCTACGACACCCCGCTCCTGGTGGCCGCCGTCCTGCTCCTCGCCTACGGCGTGGTGATGGTGTGGTCGGCCTCCGCCTTCGTGGCGGCCGAGGAAACCGAAAACCCCTACCACTTCGTCGTGCGCCAGCTCATCGCCATCGGCGTGGGCCTGCCCCTGGCCCTCGGCGCCACCCTGCTGCCCTACCGGCAGCTCGATCGCTACGCCACGCATCTCTACATTTTCTCGCTGGTCTTGCTACCGGCAGTGTGGTTGCCGGGGCTCGGCCACAGCGCCAACGGCGCCACGCGCTGGTTTGGCGTGGCCGGGTTCAACTTCCAGCCGGCCGAGCTGGCCAAGTTCGCCGTGCTCGTGGCTCTGGCCGCCTTCCTGCAAAAGCGCCGGGGTGAGCTGCACGACTGGAAGAACGTGCTGATCCCGGCGGTGCTCATGGTGGCGGCGCCGCTCTGTTTCATCATCGCCCAGCCCGACTTCGGCAGCACCGCGATCATCGCGCTGCTCTGCGGCGTGATGGTCTTCTTCGCCGGGCTGCGCCTGCGCTGGATGGTCACCGGCGGCACCGTGCTCGCCTCGCTGCTCGGGCTGGTGATGGTGCTCGAGCCCTACCGTCGCGAGCGACTCATCAGCTTCCTCGACCCATTCGCGAACTGTGCCGGTTCGGGCTACCAGGTGTGCGAGTCGCTGCTCGCCTTGCACCACGGCGGCCTCTGGGGACAGGGCCTCGGCGACGGCGTGGCCAAGCTCCTCTACCTGCCCGAGCCCTACAACGACTTCATCGCGGCGGTGCTCGGCGAGGAACTCGGCATCATCGGCTTTGCCGTGCTCACCGGGCTCTACGCCTTCGTGGCCTGGCGCGGCATGGAGATTGCTCGGAATGCTCGCGACATGTTCGGCTCGCTCCTCGCCTCCACCTTCACCGTGATGATCGTGGGACAGGCCTGCCTCAACCTCGGGGTGGTGCTCGGGGTGGTGCCGCCGAAGGGGCTGGTGTTGCCCTTCGTGTCGTACGGCGCGAGCGCGATGATGGTGAACATGGCGGCGATCGGCGTGTTGTTGTCGATCAGCGCCGAGGCCCGGCAGGATGAGCCCCTCGCGGCGCCGTCCGGGCTCGCGAGGGCCTAGCCGATGTTCCGCGGCAAGTTCCGTCGCATCCACTTCGTCGGCATCGGCGGGTCCGGCATGTCCGGCATCGCCGAGGTGCTGATCACCATGGGCTTTGCCGTCACCGGCAGCGACATGAAGCGCTCCGCCGTGGTGGAGCGTCTCTGCAAGCTCGGCGCCGTCGTCCACCCGGGGCACGAGGCCGCCCACGTGGCCGGGGCCGACGTCGTGGTCCGGTCGACCGCCATCCGCGACGACAACCCGGAGATCGTGGCGGCGCACGGGGCCAAGATCCCCGTCATCCCGCGAGCGGAGATGCTCGCCGAGCTGATGCGACTGAAGTACGGCATCGCCATCGCGGGCACGCACGGCAAGACCACCACCACGTCGATGGTGGCCCGCTGCCTGCACTCCGCCGGGCTCGATCCCACCGTGGTGATCGGGGGACGGCTCGACAGCTTCGGGTCGAGCGCGCGGCTCGGCCAGGGCGAGCACCTCGTGGCCGAGGCCGACGAGAGCGACGGCAGCTTCTTGTTGCTCGACCCCACGGTGGCGGTGATCACCAACATCGACCCCGAGCACATGGAGTACTGGGGCGACTTCGACCGCCTCGTCGACGGCTTCGTGAGCTTTGCCAACAAGGTGCCGTTCTACGGCTTTGCCTGTGCCTGCCTCGATCACCCGGTGGTGCAGCGCTGCCTCCCTCGGCTGCGTCGCCGAGTGATCACCTACGGCTCGGGCGCGCAGGCCGACTATCGCCTCGATCGGCTCCGGGCCGACGGGCGGATGCTGTCCTTCCGCGCCTGGCGGGGCGAGGTGGAACTCGGGGAGATCAACCTCCACCAGCCCGGCCGTCACAACGCCTTCAACGCGCTCGCGGCGGTGGCGGTGGGCATCGAACTCGACCTGAGCTTCGCGCAGGTGTCGCAGGGGCTCGAGGGCTTCACCGGGGTCGACCGCCGCTTCTCGCAGCGCGCCGACGTGGGCGGGGTGCTGATCATCGACGACTACGGCCACCATCCGGTGGAGATCGTCGCCACGCTCACGGCGGCCGCCGAGGGCTACGAGGGTCGCCGCATCGTCGCGGTCTTCCAGCCGCACCGCTACTCGCGCGTGGCCAGCTTGAAGGACGATTTCTGTCGCGCGTTCAACGCGGCGGCGGTGGTGGTGGTGGTCCCGGTCTACGCCGCGGGCGAGGCCCCCATCGAGGGCGCGACGCAAGAGGCGCTGGTGCAGGGACTCGTCGACCACGGGCACCGCGGCGTGGTGACGGCCCCGTCGGTGGATGGCGCCGTCGACGTCCTGGCGTCGCTGGCCCGGACCGGCGACATCGTGATCACCCTCGGCGCGGGCGATGTCAATCGTGCCTGCGGCGCGCTCGCCGAGCGCCTCGTCGCGCGCGGCTAGGCGATGGGCTGGCCCGGTCGCGAGGAGGAGCCGATCGCCCGGCACTTGCCCCTGCGGTCCTGCCCGGGCGCTTTCGAGCGCTGGGCGGTGGTCGACAGCGAGGAGGAGCTGGTGGCCGCCATCCGCGCCGCGCGGGCCGAGAAGTTGCCCGTCCGCGTGGTCCACCCCTTCGCCGACAGCCTCCCCCCCGAGGGTGGCATGGGCGGGCTGTTCCTCCGCCTCGGCCGCGACTTCGAGGACATTCGCGAGGCCGCCGAGGGGATCGACGTTGGCGCGTCCTGCCCGGTGGCACGCGTTGGCTTGCGCCCGGGTTTCGAGTTGCTCGCGCGGGCCGGCGGAACGGTGGGCGACGCGCTCGACGAGGGCTGGCTGCGCCCCTGGACGATCGGCGCCCGGCGTTTCAAGGGACGGGGCTTCGAGGACACCAGCGAGCTGGAGGCCGACCCCAAGGCACTGGTGGTGCGCGTCCGCTTGCGCCCGGCGGGCAAGCTGGCGCCGGTGCGCGCCGGGACGATCTTCCGCGAGCCGGGAAAGCGTGGTCTCGACCTGCGGGCCCTGCTCGCCCGCAGCGGCGTGTCCGGGGTGCGCCTTCACGGCGCCTCGCTGGCCGAGGACGACGCGGCGGTGCTGGTGAACCGGGGCGAGGCCTCGCCGCGACAGGTACGATTGCTGGTGGAGGCGGTACGCGAGCGCGTACACGTGGCCACCGGGGTGGAGCTAGACCTTCGATTGTTGCCCCCGGGACGGGGCGGGAGGATGTGATGGTGGACAAGTCAACGGCCCGCGTGGGCGTGCTCATGGGTGGGATCTCGCCGGAGCGGCCGATCTCGATGAAGTCGGGCGCGGCGGTGTCGCGCGCACTGCGCGCCCGGGGCTGGACGGTGGTCGACATCGACGTGGGCCGGGACCTCCCGGCACAGTTGCTCGCCAACCGGGTGACGCACGCCTGGCTGGCGCTGCACGGGCCCCTCGGGGAGGACGGCTGCGTGCAGGGCCTGCTGGAGGTGATGCGCGTCCCGTACACCGGCAGCAACGTGCGCGGCAGCGCCATCGCCATGGACAAGATTGCCACCAAGCGATGCCTGCGCGACACGGGCATCCCCATGGCGAAGGATCGTAGCTGGCGCCGCGGCGATGATTTCCCAGTCGACCTGAAGTTCCCGGCGATGGTCAAGACCCCGGAGGGCGGGTCCACGCTCGGCATCCGCAAGGTACACGACGCGGCCGAGCTCGAGGCGGGGCTCCTGTACTGCCTGGACTTCGCGCCGGAGGTGCTCATCGAGGAGTTCATCGAGGGCTACGAGATCACGGTGGCGGTGCTCGAGGGAACGCCGCTGCCGGTGGTGAAGATCGAGCCGCTCAACGAGATCTTCGACTTCGCCGCCAAGTACGAGAAGGGAAAGACCCGCTACCTCGTGCCCGCGCCCATCCCCGAGGCGGTGGCCACCCGGGCGCAACACTACGCGCGCACCGCCTACACGGTGCTCGGCCTCTCGGGGGTGGCGCGAGCCGACTTCATCGTCGATGCCGACGGTACCCCCTGGTTCCTCGAGATCAACACGCTGCCGGGCATGACGGAAACGTCGTTGTCGCCGATGGCGGCGGGTCAGGTGGGGATGAGCTTCGAAGACCTCGTGGAGCGGCTGTTGCACGGCGCGCGCTGCCACGTGCCCGACTTCGCGAGACGCCGCTAGCCGTCGCCTACAAAAAAGTTTTGCTCTTGCCTTGTCAAGAGGACGTGCATCCTGTATCTAGGAGAGGAGCCGGTCTCCCTTGTCCCGCTACCTCCGCCCGATCCTGTGGTCTCTCGGCGTCGCCGCGCTCGCGGGCGCGCTCGCGTGGCTGCTCGTCGTGTCGCCCCACGTTCGTTATCGCCACCTGCGAGTGGTGGGCGCGCAGCGGGCCGAGGCGGCGCACCTGCGTCACCTCGCCGACCTGCCACTCGGCGAGCCGCTGGTCATGCTCGACCTCGACCGCGCGGCGGCCGGGGCGGAGCGCCACCCCTGGGTGGCGAGCGTCGAGGTGCGGCGGAGCTTCCCCGACACGGTGGTGCTCCAGGTGCGCGAGCGCGAGCCGGTGGCGATCTTGCACGTCGACGGCCTCTACCTGGTCGACGAGAGCGGCGAGCCCTTCGTGCGCGCCCAGCCCGGCGACCTCGATCACCCCTACCTCACCGGCCTGTCGCCGGTCCTGGCCGCCGAGCAGCCCGAGGTTGCGCGCCGGGTGGTTCGCGAGGGCCTCGCCTGGCTCGCGGTGCTCCAAGACAAGGGCGGCCTCCCGGAGAGCGCGATCTCCGAGCTTCACTTCTCCGAGCAATCGGGTTACACGGTGATTCTCCGCAATGGCGGGGAAGTGCTCCTCGGCTTCGCCGACCGCGAGCGCGCCTCCCGCCTGGTGCAGTTGGCTCGGAACGGTCTCGACCTCAGTCGGCCCCAACGAGTCGATCTCGCCTCCGACCGTCTCGCCGTGGTCACGCCTCTCTAGTCCCTCCCCGTCTCTCTCCCCGCTCCCCCCACTCAACCCTCCCCGGCCCAGCCGGACAGCTCCCCGCAGAGGTTTCCCATGATTGACATCGTCGAGAACGAACTCGTTGGCGCGCGCATCAAGGTCGTCGGCGTCGGTGGCGGCGGCGGCAACGCCGTCAACCACATGGTCAACTCCGGCCTCTCCGGCGTGGAGTTCATCGCGCTGAACACCGACGCGCAAGACCTCAAGCGCTCGCTCGCCGGCCGCCGCTTCCAGCTCGGCGCCCAGCTCACCAAGGGCCTCGGCGCGGGCGCCGACCCCGAGGTGGGTCGCGAGGCGGCCCTGGAAGACCGCGATCGGATCGCCGAGCTGCTCGCCGGCGCCGACATGGTGTTCGTCACCGCCGGCATGGGCGGCGGCACGGGCACCGGCGCCGCGCCGGTCGTCTGTGAAGTGGCGCGGGAGCTGGGCTGCCTCACCGTCGGCGTGGTCACCCGGCCCTTCTCCTTCGAGGGCAAGAAGCGCAAGCGCCAGGGCGACGAGGGCATCGAGCTGATGATGCGCAGCGTCGACACGCTCATCACCATCCCCAACCAGCGCCTGTTGTCGATCGTCGACGATCGCACCCTGTTCACCGAGGCCTTCGGCATGGCCGACGACGTGCTCTTCCAGGCGGTGAAGGGCATCTCCGACCTCATCAACGACCAGGGTGTCATCAACGTCGACTTCGCCGACGTGCGCACCATCATGGCGAACAAGGGCCGCGCGCTCATGGGCGTGGGCAAGGGCACCGGCAGCCACCGCGCCGTGGACGCCGCCCAGTCCGCCATCAGCTCGCCGCTGCTCGACGACATCAGCATCGCCGGCGCCACCAGCGTGCTGCTCAACTTCACCGGCGGCCCGGGCATCACCATCTACGAGGTGAACGAGGCGGCGCAGATGGTGTCGGAGGAAACTGCGGAAGACGAGAACGTCATCTTCGGCCTGGTCATCGACCCCAAGATGGGCGAGGAGGTACACGTCACCGTCATCGCCACCGGCTTCCAGGAGGCCCGCGCCGGGCGGCAGAACACCACCGTCCCCGCCGAGGTGCGCATCGCGCGCGCGGTCAACGCCAACCTCCAGCCCACCGCCCCCGGCAAGCGCGCGCTCAACAGCGGCTACGAGTCGCTGCGCGACGACTACGACGTGCCCACCTACGGCCACGGTTTCTTCCGCCGCGACTAGCCGCCCCTCCTTCCCTCCCCCGCCCGCGGGGGAGGGGACGTTCTACGGATACCGGGCAACTTTCTGCCTCCTCCCTCCCCCGCCCGCGGGGGAGGGGACGTTCTACGGATACCGGGCAACTTTCTGCCTCCTCCCTCC
>VGRQ01000035.1 GCA_016875315.1 Deltaproteobacteria bacterium
TAGTACCGGGCCCGTTTCCCTACCTGCTCCCAGCCATGCTGCTCGTAGAGGGCGATGGCGCCCGGGTTGTCGGCCCGCACCTCCAGCCAACCCGCCACCGCGTGGCGGCGGGCCGCGTCGAGCACGGCGGCGTGCAGGCGCGAGGCGTGGCCCGCGCGGCGGCAGGCGGGGTGTACCGCGATCTGGAGCAGGTGGAGGTCGTCGAGCACCGCCCACGCGCAGGCGAAGGCCACGGCGGGCCTGCCCGCGACGAGGAAGATCGACCCGGGGCGGCGCAGTTCCTCCTCCACCATGCCCCGCGTCCATGCCTCCGCGCCGAAGCAGGCGGACTGCAACTCGAGGAGGCGCTCGACGTCGGCGGTCGTCGCCTCGCGGATGGGCTCGGCCGAGCTCACGGCGCCCGCCGCACCGGGGAGCGGCGGCGAAGCTCGGCGGTCCACGCCAGGTAGCGATCGTTCCAGTCGGCGCCCGAGGTGCTCGCCACCACGCTGCGCAGGACGCAGCGCTCGGCCACCATGCGCGAGTAGAGGAAGCCCAGGAACTCCTCGCCGTCGAAGCCCCATTCCATGAGGCGGCGCCGTCCCTCCTCGGGCTCGGGGAAGCTGGCGAGGAAGGCATCGAACCGGGCCCGCACCTCGCCATCGGCGGGGCGGAAGATCGCGAGGTCGCCGGCCAGCGCCCGGGCGAGCGCGATGTCGACCAGCTTCTCCTCCACCGCGTAGGTGTCGTCCTCGAAGGCGGGGACGGGACTCGAGTCGCGCGGTGAGAAGAAGGCATCGAAGGCAACGTCGCCCTCGGTCACGATGCGGTCGCCGGCGAAGACGAGGACCCGGTCCACCGGCTCGGCGTGCAACGTCGCAAGCGCCATCCACCACATGGGCGACCGGTTAACCGCGCCGTCCATGATTTCCGTCGTCGACCTGCACAAGGCCTGGGGCCCCCGCGTGGCGGTGAGCGGCGTCAGCTTCGAGGTGCAGAAGGGCGAAGTGGTGGGTTTCCTGGGGCCGAACGGCGCCGGGAAGACGACGACGATGCGCATCCTCACCGGGTTCATCCCCGCCACCTCAGGCGAGGTGAAAGTGGCCGGCTTCGACGTCTTCGACGATCCCTACGCCGTGCGCGCCCGCGTGGGCTACCTGCCGGAAACGCCCCCGCTCTACCCCGAGCTTACCGTCGGCGACTACCTCCTGTTCTGCGCCGAGCTGCGCGGGGTGGAGCGGTCGCGACGGGCAACGCGCACGGGCGAGGTGATGGAGCGCGTGGGGCTTCGGGGCTGGGAGAAGCGCCTGCTCGGGTCGCTGTCGAAGGGCTACCGGCAGCGCGTGGGGCTGGCGCAGGCCATCGTGCACGACCCGCCAGTCTTGATTCTCGACGAGCCCACCAGCGGCCTCGACCCGGCGCAAGTGGTGGGTATCCGCGACCTCATCAAGGAGCTGGCGGGCTCGCACACGGTGATCCTCTCCACCCACATCCTCTCCGAGGTCGAGGCGGTGTGCCCGCGGGCGCTCGTGATCGACAAGGGTCGCCTCGTGGCCCAGGGCGACATCGCGACGATCCGCGCGATGGCGCGAGCGGGCGCCTACACCTACGTGGAAGTGCAGGGGATCGACGGACCGCGGCTGGGTAGCCTGCCCGGGGTGGCGCTGGTGGAGCCCGTTGGCGAGGCCGACGGCTGGGCGGCGTTCCGCGTGCGGGCGCCCGCCGACCCGCGGGAGATGCTGGCGGATCGCGCGGCGCGAGGCGAGTTCCGCATCCGCGCGCTGGAGTCGCGACTGCCCTCGCTGGAAGAGGCATTCATCGACATCGTGGGCCGCGAGGGGCTGGCATGAGCGGGGTGCTCACCATCTGGAAGAAGGAGATGCGGGTGTACGCGGTCAACCCCACCGCCTACGCCTTCCTCGCCGTCTTCATGTTCCTCGCGGGGTTGTTCTTCTACCTGGGCATCACCCTCACCGGCGAGGCGTCGATGCGCGTGCTGGCGAGCAACTTGGCCATCGCCGAGCTCTTCGTGCTGCCGATGCTCACCATGCGGCACTTCGCCGAGGAGCGCAGGCAGGGCACGCTGGAGATGTTGCTCACCTCGCCGGTGTCGCCGATGGCGCTGGTGCTCGGCAAGTGGCTCGCCTCGCTCACCCTCTGCCTCTTGATGTTCCTCGGCACGCTGATCCTCCCCTTGATCCTCGCCTACTACGGCGACCCCGACTGGGGGGTGGTGTGTACCACCTACCTGGGCCTTCTCGGGGTGGCGGCGGCCTTCTGCGCGGCGGGGCTGTTCTCCTCGTCGCTGGTCGACGATCAGCTCGCGGCCGGCCTCATCGGCATCGTGATACTCATGCCATTCTGGCTCGTGGGCCGGGCCGAGGCGCTCGTCGGCGACGAGTGGGCCGCGAAGATCCAGGCCTTCGGGGTGCTCAGTCACCTCGAGAGCTTCAACCGCGGCGTGATCGACAGCGCCGACGTGTACTACTTCCTCGCCTTTGCCGGGTGTTTCCTGTTTCTGACCTACCGTTCGCTGGAGTCACGCCGGTGGCGGTGAGCACCCAGTCCAGGCGTCGCCTCGCCGCCGGTAGCAACGCGCTCCTGGTGTCGCTGCTGGTGATCGTCGCCGCGTGCGTCGGCTACGCGATCGTCGACCTGCACCGCGCCCGGGTCGACCTCAGCGCCGACCAGGGCTCCATCCTCCTCGACGACACGCGCACCAAGCTCGCGCTCCTCGACCAGGGGGGCGAGACCGTCAGGGTCACCGCCTTCTCGGCGCAGGCCGGGAAGAAAGAGGCATACTTCAAGGATCGCGCCCTCCGCGACTTGCTCGACGAGCTCGACTATGCCTCGCAGGTGGTCGAGGTGGAGTTCGTCGACTTCGACCGCGACCGGCTCACCGCCGAGAAGCTCGGCGTCACCGAGTACAGCGCCGTGGTGGTGCAGCGGGGCGAGGGCCGCGTCGACCTCAAAGACCGCGAGATGTTCAAGCGGGTGGGCAAGGGACAAGACCGTCACCTCGAGTTCACCGGCGAGGCCGCCATCAACCGTGCCTTCGCGCAGCTCATGGCCGACAACCGGCGCGTGGTCTACGCGCTGGTGGGTCACGGCGAGCTCGACCCCGACAGCCACGATCCCGGCGGCCTCTCCGACCTCGCCGGGGCGCTCGACCAGGACGACTACGAGCTGAAGCGGCTCGACCTGGTGCGCCAGCGCGACATGCCCGTCCCGCGCGTGCCCGACGACGCGGCCGCCGTCCTGGTGCTGCGCCCGAAGGTGGCGATTCCCGCTCTCGAGGAAGACCTGCTCCTGGCCTACCTGTCCACCGGCGGGCCGATGCTCTTCGCGGTCGACCCGGAGTCGCCCGTGCCCTCGCTCCTGGCGCGACTGGGCGTGGTGGTCCCCAGCGGGCGGGTGCTCGACAAGCTCCTGGTCTTCCCCTACCCCGACCGCCCCGTCCCCCGGTACAAGTCCCATCCCATCACCAAGGACCTGTCGGAAGACAGCCTCGTCACCGTGGTGGCCGGGGTGGCGCCCGTCCAGCCGTCGGTGCCACCCATCGAGGGCGTCCGGTCCACCACCGTCCTGGAAACCAGTCGCGACGGCTGGATCGACCGCGGCGGCGAGGTGAAGAACGGGCAGGGGCTCTACGAGCCGGGGATCGACGGGGAGGGCCCGGCGCTGATGGCGGTGGCGCTCGACGTGTCGCCCGCCTCGGGCCTGGTGAAGAAGAAGGCCACGCGGGTGCTGGTGGTGGGCGACGCCGACGTGTTCAGCAACACGCTTCTCGCCGAGGGACCGGGCAACGCCAGCTTCGCCCTCAACGCGGTGCGATGGCTGGTGGGCGACGAGGGACGGATCAGCGTGGTGGGCAGGCCGGCCAGCGTGCGGCGCCTCGCGCTCACCGTGGAGGACAGCGAGCAGATCCGCTTCCTGGCGCTGGGCATGGGGCCCATCCTTGTGGTGTTGCTCGGGCTCGGCGTGTGGGCATCGCGGAGGGGCCGGTGAAGCAGTTCCGGGGCACGATCATCGCGCTGGTGGCGCTCGGCCTGCTGGTGGGCGCCTACTTCGGGCTCAAGCCGAGGGAGCTCACGCCCAAGGAGCGCAAGGAGCTGATGAAGGCGGAAGAAGGCGTGAAGTTGTTCGCCTTCGAGAAGGCCGATCTCGTGCGCGTCGACGTCACGCGCGCCGACGGGACGATCACCCTGGTGGAGAAGCCCGACTCCTGGTGGATCGAGGGCACCGACATGCGGGCCAGCCGCCAGATGGTCAACCGGGTGAAGCACCAGCTGCACGACCTGGTGTCGCGCGCCACGGTGGTGGACGACCCCGGCGAGCCCGCGCTCTACGGGCTCGGCGACAGCGCCGTGTACGTGAAACTCGCGATGCGAGACGGGAGCATCCGCGAGTTCTACGCCGGCGACCCCAACCCCTCGGGCGTGAGCTTCTACATCCGTCGCAAGCAAGACGACGTGATCTACACGGTGAAGAAGTCGGCGGTCGACTACTACTCGCTGTCGCTCTCGGAGTTTCGCGAGCGACGCTTCGCGAGCTTCGACAGCAAGGACGTCGACGGCCTCGAGGCCGAGTTGCCCGGAGGCAAGCGGCTGAAGATCCAGCGCAGCGGCGAGCGCGACTGGGACCTCCTGGAGCCGGCGCAGTTCGCGGCGAGCGACATGGAGGTGAGGGGGCTCCTCGGCCGGATCTCGGCGATGAAGGCGATCCAGTTCGGCGACGAGACCGCCGACCCGGCCTCGCAGGGGCTGGTACCGCCGCGCGCCCGCATCACCATTCGCTTCTCCGGCGGTCGCGAGCCGATCACGCTGGAGCTGGGCGCGCCAACCGGCGAGAAAGACGGCGAGTACCCGCTGGCCTATGCCCGGCTCGCCGGCGAGCCCTTCGTCTACAAGGTGCGTGACGTCTTCCTCGAGGACTACATGGTCAACCCGCAGGAGCTGCGACTCACGCAGTTCGGCCGGATGGACCAGAATAAGCTCGTGTCGCTGACCGCTGCCTTCGCGCCGGCCGACCCCGACGACCAGGACCTCGCCGGCACGGTGACGGTGCGCCAGGCCGTGGGGGAGTGGCAGTGGGACGACGGCGTGATCGTCCCCGGCTCCACGCCGCGGCGCGTGGCCTCGCGGGCCGCCGACATCGACAGCGACGAGTTCGTGGGCGAGGCGGGCACCGACGTTGCCTACGGCTTCGACAAGCCGACGGTGAAGGTCGACATGGTCGACCAGGAAGGCAAAGCGGCGACCATCCTCGTCGGCAAGCCGGCGCCCCCGACGGTCGACGACGAGGGGCACGAGCGGCCGCGCTGGTTCGCCAGGCACGCGGCCTACCCCGAGGTGTACATCGTCACCGACGGCCTGGTCGACGTGGTGAAAGACCTGATGCGCGAGCACGGGCGGCATGCGCGCGGCGAGGCCGCCGAGGAGGAGCGGCAGGCCCGCATCGACGCCGAGCGCAAGAAGGAGCGCGAGGTGGAACGGCAGGAGCGCATCGAGAAGAACAAGGAAGCCAAGGCCGAGAAGGAGCGCCAGCGCCTGGAAACCGAGGCGCCGCCGCAGTGATCGGCCTCCTGCTCGCCTGCGCCACGGAGGTGGCCCCGCCGGCCCCGGTGGGCGACGGGAAGTTCGTGCTCGCCTACCAGGGCGGCGTGGCCGGCGAGATCGAGCCCTGTGGCTGACCGCGGCACCCGCAGGGCGGTCTGTCCCGCAGGAACAAGAAGCTGGAAGACATCGGCGAGGCGCTCGTCGTCGACGCGGGCAACCTCCTCTACAAGGGGCGCTCGGTCCCGGAGGGGGAGCGCGGCGAGCGCGAGGCCAAGGCGCGGCTGATCGCGGAGACCACGCCCTGGGGCGGCATCGACGCGATGTTGCCAGCCCGCGGCGAGTTCGCGCTGGGCCGGGCCTTCGTCGAGGCGGTCGCCGCCGAGTACCAGTTGCCCTACGTGGTGAGCAACCTCGAGTGCGGCACGCCGCTGCCCTGGCCGGCGGTCATCGAGCGCGCCGAGGGCGGCGTACACTTCGCCATCTACGGCGTGGTGTCGGGTGAGCTGAGCGTGCCCGCCTGCCGGGCTTCCGATCCCGCCCGCGCGCTCGCCGGGGCGCCAGTGGGCGACACCGTGGTGGTCGTCCTCTCCGACCAGGAGGAGGCCCAGGACCTCGCGCTGGCCAGGGCCGTGCCCGCCATCGACTTCATCGTCGTGGCCGATGCCGCCTCGCCCTTCCGCGTGCCCGAGCCCCTGCCCAACGGTGGGCTCCGCCTGTCGAACGGGTCGCGCGGCAAGATGCTCGGTGTGCTGCGCGGAGAACTGGTGCCGGGCGCGTCGGCATGGCGCGACGCCGGGACGCGCGCCGCGAAGGCGGCCGAGGTCGACAGCGCGCGGGTGCGGGTCTCGGAGGTGGACAAGCGCATCCGCGAGGCGGCCGACGACAAGACTCGGGATCGGCTGTCGCGACAGCGGGAGTTCTGGCAGCAGCGCCTCGCCAAGCTCGACGCCGAGCTGGCGGCGGCGGTGGAGGCGAGCGGCCCGGCGCACCGGGCGAGCAACGAGCTCGTGGCGCTCGGCGACGACGTGGGCGAGCACGCTCGCACCTACGATCGCGTGCAGGCGGTGAAGGCGACCATGAGCGGCGCGACGCCCATGGCGCAGGGGATGGTCGAGAGCGGCGACCCGCCCCCGGCGTACACCGGCGCCTTCGTGGGGAGCGAGGCCTGCGCGGGCTGCCACCCGGCGGAAACGGCGCAGTGGCAGGGCACCGCCCACGCGCGGGCCTGGGCGTCGCTCGAGGGCGTGAAACGCCAGTTCGACTCGGACTGCTGGCGGTGCCACGCCACCGGCGCCTTCTCGCCGGAGGGCCCCGGCGACCCGCGTTCGCTCGGTTCGCTGGTCAACGTGGGCTGCGAGTCCTGCCACGGCGCGGGTCGCGACCACGTGCTGTCGCCGGGTGACAAGCCGCTGGTGGCGAACCCACCCACCTCGCAGTGTACGCAGTGCCACGACAAGAAGCAGGACGACGGTCGCTTCGACGAGGCGACCTACCGTCCCAGGGTGGTACACAGCTCGCCGTGAACGTCCTCGCCATCGAGACGAGCTGCGACGACACCGCCGCGTCGGTGGTGCGCGCCCCCCGCCAGGTGCTCTCGGAGGTGGTGTACTCGCAGTCGGTGCACCAGCGTTTCGGCGGCGTGGTGCCGGAGTGGGCCTCCCGGGCGCACTCCGAGCAGATCGTCCCCACCGTGCGCGCCGCGCTTCACGAGGCGGGCGTGTCGCGACCTGATCTTGTCGCCGTCACCTCGGGGCCGGGGCTGGTGGGCGCGGTGCTGGTGGGCCTGTCCTACGCCAAGGGCGCGGCCATCGGCTGGGATGTGCCGCTGGTCGCCGTCCACCACCTCGAGGGGCACCTCCTGAGCGCGCTGCTCGACGACCCCGCGCCGAGCTTCCCCTTCCTGTCTCTCGTCGTGAGCGGCGGGCACACGACGCTCTACGCGGCGCGGGCGGTAGGCCAGTACGAGGTACACAGCACCACGGTGGATGATGCCGTGGGCGAGGCCTTCGACAAGGTCGCGCGTTTGCTCGGCCTCGGCTACCCGGGCGGCCCCGGCGTGGAGCGACTGGCACGCGAAGGTCGCGACACTATCCCGTTCCCGATGCCCCGCCCAACGGGGCGCCCGCACGACATGAGCTTCTCCGGCCTGAAGTCTGCCGTGCGACAGCACATCGAGCGTTACCCCGGGGCTCGCCCTGCCGACGTGGCCGCGAGTTTCCAGGCCACGGTGGCGCGCTACCTCGCCCTGCGCGTGCGCGAGGCCGCCGATCGCACGGGCCTCGACTGCATCGCCATCGGCGGCGGTGCCGCCGCCAACACCACCATCCGCGAGGCCATCGTCGGCACCGGACTGCGGGCCTTCCTCCCCCCTCGCGGGCGCTGCACCGACAACGCGGCGATGATCGCCAACGTCGCGATTCGCCGCCTGGAGGCGGGCTTCGGGGTGTCGTCGTTCGGAGTCACGGCGCACACGGTGCCGGAGGTTAAGGGTTAAGACTTAGCTCTTGATGTGTCAAGAGTCATCGCGACCCTGGTCCGCCGCCAGCTTCTCCTCGATGGCGTGGAACGCGCGGCGAAACTCCACGTCGGTCTCCCGCTTCTCGCTCACCTTGCCCAGCCACTGCGACACGGTGACCACCGACCCCTCCAGCAGGTCGGCCACCTCTCGGTGCTTGAGGTGCGCCGCGTAGACCAGCCAGTGCGCGGCCATCCAGCGTGCCTGGTTGCCGCCGGGGCCGAGCGCTGGGCGGCGGAGCAGGTCGCGCTTGACACCGAGCGTGGCGCAGACCGTCGCGAGCACCTCGTGGGGGTCGAGCGCGGGCGCCGGGGGACGAACCCGGGCCGGAACGGGCGCCGACGCGCGACGCGTACGGAAGTTCTCGGCGTCGAAATCCTCGGGACCGGGGCGTCGCCCCACCTGCACTTCCCAGAGGTAGTGCCGGTAGGCCTCCCTCCCGCCGTGGAGGGCGAGCAGCTCGCCCGTCGTCAGCCAGTCGGGTGTCGCGGCGAGGTTCGCGTAGGCGGCGTGGCTGGTCCACATCGAGTCGTCCACCCTGGCAACGAGATGCGCCTCCACGGGATTGAGGTGGATGTAGGCAAGGAGATGGGTCCACCAGTCCTCGTCGTCGACCAGCCGGTTGTGGAAGCGACCGCGGAACAGGGGACCGTCGAAGCCAGGATGTAGCCGGTTGAAGTCGCGCGAGAAGGTGGCCTGGAAGTGCCGCATTGCCCGGGACAAGTTTCCCTCCGGCGTCTCGAGCATCAGGTGGTAGTGATTGGGCATCAGCGCGTAGCCGTGGACGCGGACGCCGAATCGCACCGGCAACTCGGCGAGGCCGCCCAGAAACAGCGCGCAGGTCTGGTCGTTGACGAAGATCGGCTCGTGGCGCGCACCACGATTCATGACGTGGTGCCTTGCACCTTTGTAATCGAGCCGGGGGGGTCGAGGCATGGGGGCTCCGTGGACGCTAAGTCTTAACCCTTAACCTCCGACACCTTTCGCGAGCGGTTAGCCCCCGCGACCATGCACCCCGCCGAGCGACTTCGCGAGCTCGAAACCCGCGCGAGGCGTCGCTTCGGGCAGAACTTCCTCGTGGCGGCCGGCATCGCCGAGATGATCGTCACCCGCGCGGGGGTGCGGGCGGGCGAGCGGGTGCTCGAGATCGGCCCGGGGCTCGGGGTGCTCACCGGGGCGCTTCAACGAGCAGGCGCCACGGTGGTGGCCATCGAGCTCGACCGCGACCTCGCCGCCGCCTTGCCCGAGGTGGCGCCGGCGGTGGAGTTGATCGTGGGCGACGCGATGCGCGTGGCCCTGCCCGCCGTCGACCGGGTGGTGGCCAACCTCCCGTACAACGTGGCGTCGCCGCTCTGCCTGCGGCTCCTCGACCTCGGGGTGCCCATGGCGCTGATGTTTCAGCGCGAGGTGGCCGACCGCATCGAGGCCGAGCCGGGCTCGCGCACCTACGGCTCGCTCTCGGTGCAGATCCAGGCCCGCGCGGCTGTGTCGCGACTGGTATCACTCGCCCCGGGGTGCTTTCACCCGGCGCCCAAGGTTCACTCGGCCGTCGTCGGATTCGAGCCCCGTCCGATCGAGTTCGATCCCCAGCAGTTCGACCGCGTCGTCCGGCTCGGCTTCTCGGCCCGTCGCAAGACGCTGCACAACACCTTCACCGCTGCCCTGGGTCGCGACGGCGCACGTGAATTCCTGCTCGCCTGCGACGTCGACCCCGGCGCCCGCGCCGAGACCATCCCCCTGCCGGCCTGGCACCGCCTCGCCGCGGCGTTCCCCAGCGTTTCCGGATAGAAAGCGCCCGGCTACATGCGCATCACTTCCTGCGGCATCACCGACGTTGGCGTCAAGCGGACGAACAACGAAGACAACTACCTGATCAACGACGAGCTGTCTCTCTTCGTGGTCTGCGACGGCATGGGTGGCCACGCCGGCGGCGAGTTCGCCAGCGCCATCGCCGTCAACACCGTGGAAGAGGTGCTGCAGTCGAGCGCGACGAGTCCCGAGATCGAGGCGGCCAAGGGCGACGGCGTGGTGGAGGTGGTGCGCGAGCGCATTCGCTACGCCGTGCGCCTCGCGGGCAAGCGCATCTACGAGAAAGCGGCGGCCGAGCCGGAGTACCACGGCATGGGGACCACCTGCCTGGTGCTGCTGTTCGACCGCAACAACGCCTTCCTCGCGCACGTGGGCGACAGCCGCGCCTACCTCGTGCGCGACGGTCGCATCGAGCAGCTCACCGAGGACCACTCCCTCGTCAACGAGCGCATCCGCGCCGGCCTGCTCACGCCCGACCAGGCGCGCACCCACAAGTTGAAAAACGTCATCACTCGCTCGCTGGGCTACCAGGAAGACGTCGAGGTGGACATTCAAGTGCGGGCGGTGCGCCGTGGCGACAAGTTTCTCCTCTGTTCCGATGGCCTCTCCAACCTCGTCGATCCGGCCGAGATCGGCGAGTCCGTGCGCTCGCTCGGCCCCCAGGACGCCTGCCGTCGCCTCGTGCAGTCGGCCTGCGAGCGCGGCGGCGACGACAACATCACCACGGTCATCGCCCGCGTCGACGAAGTCGCGTAGTTCCGCGCGGCCCGTGATAGGCGCGCCGGCTTGCCGCTAGGGTCCCCATGATCAACGACCTCATTCGCCGCGTGATCGGCTCCCCCGCCGACCGGCTCGTCCGTCGCATGCAGCCCACCGTGGTGCGCGTCAACGAGCTGGAGGCCAAGTACAAGCAGCTGTCCGACGAGCAGTTGCGCGACCAGACGGCGGCCTTTCGCCAGAAGCTCGACAACGGCGCCCCCCTCGACGACCTGCTCCCCGACGCCTTCGCCGTGGTCCGCGAGGCCGGCCGCCGCACCATGGAGATGCGGCACTTCGACGTGCAGCTCGTGGGGGGCATGGTGCTGCACCGGGGCATGGTGGCCGAGATGAAGACCGGCGAGGGCAAGACCCTCGTCGCGACGCTTCCCGTGTACCTCAACGCGCTCAGCGGCAAGGGCGCGCACGTGGTGACGGTCAACGACTACCTCGCCAATCGCGACGCCGAGTGGATGGGTCGCATCTACCGCTTCCTCGGCATGTCCGTGGGGACCATCCTCAGCTCGGTGCGCGACGACAAGAGCAAGCGCAGCGCCTACGCCTGCGACATCACCTACGGCACCAACAACGAGTACGGCTTCGACTACCTCCGCGACAACATGAAGTTCGCCATCGAGGACTACGTCCAGCGCGGGCATCACTTCGCGATCGTCGACGAGGTCGACAGCATCCTCATCGACGAGGCCCGCACGCCGCTCATCATCTCCGGCCCGACCGACGACGCCGTCGACAAGTACGAGCTCATCGACGGGATGATCGGCGTCTTGCAGAAGGAGATCGACTTCACCGTCGACGAGAAGCAGCGCCAGGTGTCCCTCACCGACGAGGGCGTCGACAAGCTGGAGGCGCGCCTCGGGGTCGACAACATGTACGACCCCCACAACATGGAGGTCCTCCACCACGTCAACCAGGCGCTCAAGGCCCACCACCTCTTCAAGCGCGACAAGGACTACGTGGTCCAGGTCGACCCTCGCGAGGGCAAGGTCAAGGTCATCATCGTCGACGAGCACACTGGCCGCCTGATGTACGGCCGCCGCTGGTCGGACGGCCTGCACCAGGCGGTCGAGGCCAAGGAGCGCGTGCCCGTCGAGCCCGAGAGCCAGACTTACGCCACGATCACCTTCCAGAACTTCTTCCGCATGTACGGCAAGCTGGCCGGCATGACCGGCACCGCGGAGACCGAGGCCGAGGAGTTCGGCAAGATCTACAAGCTCGAGGTGGTGCCCATCCCCACCAACCGCAAGGTGGCCCGGAACGACCAGCACGACATCGTCTACAAGTCGCAGGCCGAGAAGTTCAAGAAGGTGATGGCCGAGCTCGAGGAGTGCCACAAGAAGGGCCAGCCGGTGCTGGTGGGCACCACCTCGGTGGAGAAGTCCGAGCTGGTCCACCGCATGCTCGAGAAGAAGGGCATCCCCCACGAGGTACTCAACGCCAAGCAGCACGACCGCGAGGCGCTCATCGTGGCGCAGGCCGGCCGACGCGGCTCGGTGACGATCAGCACCAACATGGCCGGCCGCGGCACCGACATCAAGCTGGGCGGCGACGCCGAGGGCCTCGCCAAGATCGAGCTGAACGAGCGCCGCGCCGGGGGCGAGACCTTCCCCGAGGGCCTATGGCCCACCGCCCTCGAGGAAAGCGCGAAGTTGCGCGGTGCCCCGCCGCCGGGCCCCAACCTTGAGCACCCGGTCTGGAAGGAGACGGTGGCGCGCCACCGGGCGGAATGCGAGGCCGAGCGCGAGCACGTGGTGAAGGCCGGTGGCCTGCACATCCTCGGCACCGAGCGTCACGAGTCACGACGCATCGACAACCAGCTGCGCGGACGCTCTGGCCGCCAGGGCGACCCGGGCTCCAGCCGCTTCTACCTCTCCCTGGAAGACGATCTCCTCCGCCTCTTCGGCTCCGAGCGCACCGTGGTGTGGATGGAGCGCATGGGCATGAAGGACGACGAGGCCATCGAGCACCGCTGGGTCACCGCTTCCATCGAGAACGCCCAGAAGAAGGTCGAGGGCCACAACTTCAACATCCGCAAGAACCTGCTCGAGTACGACGACGTGATGAACCTGCAGCGCAAGGCGGTGTACGAGCTCCGCCGCCGCGCGCTCACCGGCGAGAACGTCCGCGGCATGATGATCGACAGCATCCGCGCGCTGGTCGACGACCTCATGGGCGAGCACGTGCCCCCCGGCAGCAAGACCGACGACTGGGACACGGAGAAGCTCACCGCCAGGGTGAAGGAGATCTTCGGCGTGCAGTGGACGGAAACCCCGGCGGCGCTCCGCGAGGAAGCCCGCGCGGTGCTCGCCCAGAAGCTGCTCGACAGCGCCACGGCCGCCTACGAGGCCAAGGAAGGCGAGGTCGGCGCCGACCTCATGCACGGCGCCGAGCGCCGCATCCTCTTGCAGTTCGCCGACCAGTACTGGAAGGACCACCTGCTGGCGATGGACCGCCTTCGCGACGGCGTCTCGCTGCGCGGCTACGGCCAGCGCAACCCCCTCCTCGAGTACAAGAAGGAGGGCTTCCACATGTTCCAGCTCATGCAGTCGCTTCGCGACGAGGCGGTGGTGAGCCGCGTGCTGAAGATGGACAAGGACTACGCGGAGTTGCTCGTCGAGGGCCCGGCGAAGATGATGGCGAAGCGCGCCGCCACCGGCGAGCTGGAGCGGCAGGTCGCGGCGCAGCGCGCACGAGAGGCCCAGGAAGCGGCGCAGGGCCCGGCCTTCGCCCCGGTGCCCGTGCAGCAACGCCCGGCCTTCCGCCGCCCGGAGAAGGGCGCCGAGGCGCGGCTGTTCGCCTTCCAGAACAACCTGGGCCGCAACGATCCTTGCCCGTGCGGGAGCGGCCAGAAGTTCAAGAAGTGCTGCTACGAGAAGGGTGCGGAGTCGTCCAGCTCCTCGCTGGGTGAACTCGCGGTTGCCGCGGCGGCGATCGGCGCGGTGGGCGCCATGCCGAGCGAGGCCGAGGCACGCCCGGAGCCGCCGGCCATCTCCGACGCGCTGCCCGAGGACCCGCCGGTAGACGAGAGCGTGTCGATCGAGCACGAGGCGACAGCGCCCGACGACGGCTTCGGCGGCGGCTACATGCCGAGCGACGTCGACGTCATCGGCGGTGCGTGGGACCAGCCCGCCAGCGACTCCGAGCCCACCGGCGACGAGACGACGGACGAGAAGACCTAGCGTCGCGACCGGGAACCGGTGGTAGTCTCCGCTGGTGATCCTCTTCCTGCTCGCGTGCTGGTTCCTCAACGCCGGTCGCTTCGAGATCGAGGTTGTTGCCGAGGAGTCGGATTGCGCGGAGGCGCCGCCGATCAGGATCGAGGAGATCCGCGTGGAACAAGCGGGGGAGAGGTTCCGCGTGCACCCACTTCCGGAGCCGTGCGAGGTCGACGGCGCGCACTTCAGCTGCGAGATGAGCGACTTCGACTCGCTGGCAGACATGCGCGGGGAGGGGGTCGATGCGGTGGTGCGAGTCGACCTCGACCTGTGGGGCGAGCTTCGCGCCGGTGATCTCGCGGGCGCCGCGTCGTGGGTGACGACCTGCGACGGCGGGGACTGCGGGGTGATCGCAAGCCAGGTGCCCGAGGTCTGCGCGACGCACTGGCGCTGGGAGGGGGTGCGCGAGTGACGCGGGCGCTGCCGCTCTGCTTGCTGGTCGCCTGCGACTCGGCTGGCGACAGCGCCGCGTGCGAGGCCAGCGAGGTCTACGACATTGACGAATGGTTCATTCTGGGGGGCATCTACGGAGGCGGGGCGCCGTGGGACCCCCTCTGGACCGACCCGTTGGTGGCCGACCGCGGCGAGCCGAGCGGCGTCCTCGTGCCGGTCATCGGAGGTGTCCACGCATGGGCCGTTGAGCCGTTCCTCGACCCACCGCTCGTGACCGAGTCCTCCCACCTGTACCGGCTGGTCGAGGAGCCCGTGGACACGACGCTGGTAGCCGTGGGCGCCTGGGCTGGTCCGCCCGAGCCGATCTTTGAAATCGACGAGGACGACTGCGCGGGACCCGAGCCGCCGCGGTGGTATCCGATGGGCGACCGCTGGGACGTGCGCCACTACGGGCGGGCCCAGGACTTCGACCCGGAAAGCGCCGTAGGACGCTGGGACCTGACACCAAACCTCGTCCTCGTCGGCGGCGACGACGGGTACACGGCCCTCATCGACCAGTACCTGAGTCTCAGTCTGGAGATCCTCTCCGTCGCGGAAGGGAAGGCCGAGTTCCGCGTCATCTCCCACGACGATGGCTCGTGCGTGGTGCTGCACGATCAGGGAACCCTGTCTGCGACGGGCGAGTTCACATGGTCGAAGGTGCGGATCGACGCCGAGACGGAGCCCGCACCGCTGGTCATCTACGACCCCAGTCTCCGACTCGGGTTCGATGGCAGCGAGTTTGCCGCCGGCGGCGAGGGCTCGGCCATCGTAGACGTCCGCGCCAGCGAGGGCGGGGAGTTTGATGTCTGCCGCCAGTTCGCCGACTTGTGCGGGCCCTGCGCCGATGACAGTCACGAGTCGTGCCTGCCGCTGGCGGCCTTCTCGTGGACGGCCGTGCGGGTGGCCGATGCCACGGGGCGAGACCTTCCCTCTTGCGGCTTCGACTTCGCTGACACCGGCGTAGTCCCCGACTTCGACTGCGGCTGGGACGGCACCCTCTGCGCCTTCGCCTCGTTCATCGGCGTCGCGCCGCTGTTGCGAAAGCGCCGTCGCGACAAGTCCTAGTCGAAGCTCTTCAGCGCCTCGCGCAGCTTCTCCCCCGCGCCCCGGCCGTTGTCGTCGCCGACGATGTCGTTGCCGTGCCCGGGGATGATGCGCCGGAGGCCGTCCGTCGACGCGAGCCGCTCGAGGTGGGCCCGGGTCTCGGCCGTCTTGGACACCATGAACCACCGCATGAAGCGGGGGACGGAGAACTGCCCGGTGGGGTGCAGCAAGAAGCCGAAGAAGCCCGACATCGGCGGCATGTTGAGCAAGACGTCGCAGTACACCTGGGTAACGCCGTTGTCGGAGCTGACCTCGATGACCCCCTCGCGCTCCTTCATGCCTCCCACGTGGCTGATGCGGACGGTCGCGTCTTGCGGTGCATCCGCGAAGCTCCCCGCGATCTCGGTGGCTTTCTTCGCCGCGCCGATGGCTCGGGCGGGGGCAAAGACCTTCGCGTTGGGGTACCGCTCGTGCATGATGCGCACGTCTTGCCGGTGAAAGGCGTTGGGCACGAGGATCGCGGCCACCTCGCCCCACTGGTCGATCTTGGCCATCAGCTCGTCTTCCAGGGCGATGGCGTTGTTGATGACGATGCGCCCATCCTTCAGCCGCGCGAGGGTCATCGTCCGGCGCGTGCCGCCTTCCATCTTGCCCTCCACGCGCCACAAGTTGGAGGCCAGCTCCACGAGCGGCTCGTGCGGCAGGACAGTCCACTTCGTGTAGCAAACAGCCATCTTGACTCCGGGGGGCACACAAGCTAACCGCGCCGCGCTCGCGGGAATCCGCCCGCGAAGCGCTCACGCCGGTCGGCTCCCCCGTGGATCTCGTCCCGCCCCGTGGTGCTCCATCGTCCCCCGCCGGGGGGCGAGAGAGTCGGGTCGCGACGCCGGCGGTCGTCCAACCACGAACCTCGAGTCTCACACCATGTCCGTCTCCCTTCGCGATCTTCTCGACGCCGGCGTTCACTTCGGCCACCAGACCCGCCGCTGGAACCCCCGCATGCGCCCGTTCATCTACAGCCAGAAGAACGGCGTCCACATCATCGACATCCAGCAGACCGCCACCTCGCTGGTCAAGGCCTGCGCCTACGTGCAGTCCCTCGCCTCCCGCGGCCAGGCCGTGCTCTTCGTCGGCACCAAGCGCGCGGCGCGCGACATCGTGGCCGAGGAGGCCAAGCGCGGCTCGATGTACTACGTCAACGAGCGCTGGCTGGGCGGCACGCTCACCAACTGGGAAACCGTCAAGAAGAGCATCGACCGGCTCAACTTCCTCATCAAGTCGCGCAACGAGGGCCGCTTCGACGCGCTCACCAAGAAGGAAGCGCTCCAGCTCAACCGGCAGATCGAGAAGATGGAGAAGTCGCTGGGCGGCATCAAGGACCTCAAGGGTCTCCCGGCCGCGCTCTTCGTGATCGACCCCAGGAAGGAGCACATCGCCGTCGAGGAGGCCAACAAGCTCGGCATCCCGGTGGTGGCGCTGTGCGACACCAACTGCGATCCCGACGGCATCGACTACGTCATCCCCGGCAACGACGACGCGATCAAGAGCATCAAGCTCTTCACCGCCGCCCTCGCCGACGCATGCGCGGCGGGCACCAACGCCGGTCGCGCCGAGGCCGCCGCCACCACCCGCTACGCCGACGACGACGGCGGCGTGGAGATCGTGCGCCGCAGCACCCCAGCCCCGGCCGAAGAAGCGGTCGATAACAAGTAGAGCAGAGAGCAGGAGAATCCAATGGCTTCCATGGAGCAAATCAAGGAGCTGCGCGAGCGCACCGGCGCCGGCATGCTCGACTGCAAGAAGGCGCTCGGCGAGAGCGGCGACGACGTGCAGAAGGCCATCGACTGGTTGCGCGCCAAGGGCATCGCCTCGGCCGCCAAGAAGTCGGGTCGCGCCGCCGCCGAGGGCGTGGTGGAGTGCTACATCCACGCGGGCGGCAAGATCGGCGTGATGGTCGAGCTCAACTGCGAGACCGACTTCGTGGCGATGAACGAGAACTTCAAGGGCCTCGCCCGCGAGATCGCGATGCACGTCGCGGCCTCGTCGCCCGAGTACGTGCGCCGCGAGGAAGTGCCTGCCTCTGCCTTCGAGCGCGAGAAGGCCATCCAGATCGAGAAGACCATGGCCGAGGGCAAGCCCCAGGCCATCGCCGAGAAGATCGTCACCGGCCGCATGAGCAAGTGGTACGAGGACGTGTGCCTGCTCGACCAGCGGTGGTTCAAGGACGACAGCAAGACGGTCGACCAGGTGGTGAAGGAAGCCACCTCCACCATCGGCGAGAACATCCAGGTGCGTCGTTTCTCCCGCTTCGTGATGGGCGAGGGCCTCCAGAAGAAGGCCGACGACTTCGCGGCCGAGGTGGCCAAGCAGGCGGGGCTGGCCTGACATAGGCTGGAGGCTGGAGGGGGGAGGCCGGAGGCTGGAGGTGACGCGTTTGCCTCCGCCGTCTCCCCCGGCGCCGCGAGGATAGGGGCGCCCGCGTGCTGGCTCGTCGGCGACTGATGACGGTGGTGATCCTCGCGGGTTTGCTCGCGGGGGCCTACGCCGCGTGGCGCTACCAGCGAGGCGTGCAGCCGGAAACGGCGCACGCCGCGCCGCTGGCGACGATTCCTGCCACCGTTGCCCCGCTCGAGACGAGCGAGTGGCTGGCGGCGCACTTCAAGCACCCGGTGGCGGCGCAGGGGGCCGCGCCCGCGGGATCCACCGAGATCGAGGCCTCCCTGCGTCCCGAGGCCTGCGGGGCTTGCCACGTGCAGCAGTACGCCGACTGGAAGGCGAGCTGGCACGCCCTGGGCATGGGGCCTGGGCTCTTCGGCCAGTTCCCGTCGCTGTCGGCGGAGGATCGCGCGCGCTGCGAGCGTTGCCACGCGCCGCTTTTCGAGCAGGCGGGCAACGACGAGCTCGGCGCCGAGGGGCTGACTTGCGCGGGTTGCCACGTGCGCGAGCACGTGCGGTACGGGCCGCCAAGGGAGGGGTCGCCGATCGAGGGCGCGCCGCACCAGGGCTTCGTGGCGCGCGAGGAGTTCAAGTCCGCCGCCTTCTGCGTGAGCTGCCACGACTTCAAGCTCACCAGCTCGCCCGTGGAGGGCAAGCTCATCCAGGAAACCACCGAGGAGTGGCGCCGCACGCAGGCCGCCGCCGAGGGCCAGACCTGCCAGGCCTGCCACATGCCGGGCGGGCGCCACCTCTG
>VGRQ01000036.1 GCA_016875315.1 Deltaproteobacteria bacterium
GTGAGGATCGCGTGGGCGCCTCGTTCCGAGTGGAACAGGACGCCCGTCCCGGCAACGGCGCCGCTCACGCGATGGTTCGCTGGTTACAGCGCTTCTACGCCAGCAGCCCCGGTTTCACGCTCCCGGCGGAGGACTCGTCGGGCCGTGACGGCTACAGCCACCCCTTCCGCGCGCTGCCGTGGGAAGGTGGCCTGCGCCTCGACGTCCGCATCCGCGATTTCACCCTCCCGGGCCGCGACGCCCGGGTGGCCCACGTGAAGTCGCTCGCACCCGGCGCCACGCACGACGAGCAGTATCTCGACATGGGCCCGCGACTGTCGGCCTTCCCGGAGCTGGTGGACTGGGCCCTCGCCGCCGGGCGCGAGGTGGGCGTGGCCTCGGAGATCTCGCCCATCCGCGGTGGCACCGGCGTGGATCCCTTCCTCGACCGCGGCATCCCCGTGGCCAACCTCGGCACCGGGTACTTCGCGCCGGAGAGCGAGAAGGAGCTCACCTCGGTGCAGTTCATGGCCGGGCACGCGCGGTGGTTGTTCGCGCTGGTGCAGGCGATCTGAGGCCCACAGGGCGGGCCCTTGCGGGCGGCTCGGCTCGTGGCTACGCTCATGGCAGGAGTTTGCCATGACGATTACCATGGACGCCTCGGGTCGCCTCGTCGTGCCCAAGAGCGTGCGCGACGCGGCCGGATTCCCGGTCGGTGCGCCGCTCGACGTGCGGTTCCGCGACGGCCGAATCGAGATCGAGCCGCCCCCCGTGCAAGTGTCGATCGAGCGCAGGGGCCACGTCTTCGTGGCGCTCGCCGGGCCGCGCCAGCCGCCGCTGACCGGCGAGGCGGTGGCCGACACACTGGGGCGCATCCGAGCCGAGCGTGGCTGAGGCCACGGCCATCGACACCAGCGTGGTTGTCGCGGCGCTCCTGTCCTGGCACGCCCGCCACCCCGATGCCCTCGCCGAGCTGGATGCACTCCTCGGCGACGGCTCCCGCGTGCTCCTGCCCGTGCCGGTGCTGATGGAGTCCTACAGCGTGATGACGCGGCTGCCACCGGGCCAGAGGCTGTCCGCGAGCGACGCCCACGAGCTCCTGTCGCGCACCTTCGCCAGCTCCAGCGAGTTGGTTTCCGTCGAGGGGCGCGGCGCTTGGCAAGGCCTCGCCCAGGGCATGGCCGCGAACATCTCCGGCGGCGCCACCCACGACCTCCACATCTTGCTGGTCGCCCGCGCGCACGGGGCCACCTCGATCCTCACCTTCAACGAGCGCGATTTCAGCCGACTTCCCCTCGAGGGAATCCGGCTGCGCGTCCCCGGCACCCGCTAGCCCCGCGCCACCCGCTCCAACACGGCGATCGCCTGGGCCACGCCCGCGTCGTCGATGTCGAGGTGCAAGACCATCCGGACGCGGGTTTCTGTCATGGGGATGGCGAGGACGCCGCGCTCCTTGAGGCTGGCCACGAGGGCGGGCGCGTCGGGTACGCGGAAGAAGAGGATGTTCGTCTCCGGCTCGGCCTCCACGGCGTAGCCGAGCTCGCGGAGCGCCGCCCAGAGGCGGCGCGCACGGGCGTGATCGTCGGCCAGGCGCGACACGTGATGCGTCAGCGCGTAGTCGGCCGCCGCGGCGAGCACGCCCACCTGTCGCATGCCGCCGCCGAGCATCTTCCGCACGCGGCGCGCCTTGTCGACCAGGGACCGCGGTCCGGTCCACATCGAACCCACCGGCGCGCCGAGGCCCTTGGAGAAACACACGTTGGCCACGTCGAAACCAGCGGCGAAGTCCGCGAGTTCGCGCCTGCTCGCCGCGTGTGCATTCCACAGGCGAGCCCCGTCGAGGTGGGCGTGGAGGCCCGCGCCCCGGGCGATGGCACAGAGCTCGGCGCATCGCTCCACGGAGGTGACGCGCCCGCCGCCCCGGTTGCTCGTGTTCTCCACGCTGAGCAGTCTCGCCGGGGCGTGGTGCACGTTGGGTGGGCGCACGGCGGCCGCCACCGCGCCCGGGCTGAGCACGCCGCCCTCGCCCTGCACCAGCCGGATGGTCACCCCGCTGATCGCCGCCGCGCCACCGGACTCGTAGTGGAAGGGGTGCGCGTCGGCCTCCATGATCACCTCGTCGCCCGGCTCGGTGAGCACGCGGATGGCAACCTGGTTGGCCATCGTGCCGCTCGGCACGAACAGGCCCGACTCCTTGCCGAGCAGCTCGGCGACGCGGGCCTCCAGGCGGTTGACGGTGGGGTCTTCGCCGAACACGTCGTCGCCCACCTCGGCCTCGGCCATGGCGCGGCGCATGCCCGCCGTGGGACGAGTGAGGGTGTCGGAGCGCAGGTCAACGAGCACGGCGCACCAGCGAGGGGGCATAGTCGGCCGGGCGCGCCACGCCGAGCAGGTGGAGCAGGGTGGCCCCCACGCTGGCGATGCCGGCGTCTTTCTCCTCGGCCAGTGTCCACTCGCCTGCCGGGTCGACGAGGATGAAGGGCACGGGGTTGAGCGAGTGGCTGGTGCGCGGCTTGCGCCTGCCGTCGACCAGCACCGGCTTCCCCGCCTTGTCCAGCTCGTACATCTCGTCGGCGTTGCCGTGGTCGGCGGTCACCAGGAGGATCGCGTTCTGCGCGCGGCAGGCCTCCTCCAGTCGACCGAGGCACTCGTCCACGCACTCCACCGCCCGCACCGTGGCGCCGAAGTTGCCGGTGTGCCCGACCATGTCGCCGTTGGCGAGGTTGATGCGCACGTGGTCGTAGCGGCGCGTGCCCAGGGCCTCGACGGCCTCGTCGGTTACCTCCACCGCCTTCATCCTCGGCTTCTGGTCGAAGGGAATCACGTCGGAGGGCACCTCCAGGTACTCCTCCAGCTCCGGCTCCACCTTGCCCGAGCGGTTGCCGTTCCAGAAGTAGGTGACGTGCCCGTACTTCTGGGTCTCGGCGATGGCTGCGGTGCGGAGGCCGGCGCAGGCCATCGCCCCCGCCACGGTGCGGTCGATGGTGGGCGGCGACACGAGGAAACGCCGGGGGACGCCGAGATCGCCGTCGTACTGCATCATCCCGGCGAACACGACGCTCGGCCGCTGGCCGCGGTCGAACTTGTCGAGCTTGTCGTCCTCGAAGGCGCGGGCAATCTCGATGGCCCGGTCGCCGCGGAAGTTGAAGAAACACACGCCGTCCCCGTCCCCGATGCGGCCCGCCGGCGCGCCGTCGCGGTGGATCACGAAGGCGGGAAGCCACTGGTCGTCGACCTTCGGGTCGTCGGCGTAGAGTGTCTCCACGGCCTCGGTGGCGCTGGCGAAGGGGCGTCCCTCGCCGTGCACGTGGCAGTTCCACCCCCGGGCCACCATCGACCAGTCCGCCTCGTAGCGGTCCATCGTGATGTGCATGCGCCCGCCACCGCTGGCGATACATGCGTCGGTGTATCGCGATAGTTCTTCTTCTAGCGGAGTAATCCACGTGAGCGCCGAGCGCGCTGATACATCGCGGCCGTCGGTGAGGGCGTGAACCCGCAGGTGCTTGACGCCGTCGGCCTCGGCGCGGGCGAGCAGCGCCCGCAGGTGCTTCACGTGGCTGTGGACGTTGCCGTCGCTCAGCAGGCCGATGAAGTGAACGGTCTTGCAGGCCACGAGCGCCTTCCATGCCTCGGAGGTCCAGATCTTGCCGCTCTCGATGGCCTCGTCCACCAGCTTGGCGCCCTGGTCGACCACGCGGCCCGCGCCCATGGCGTTGTGGCCCACCTCGCTGTTGCCCATGTCGGCGTCGCTCGGCAATCCCACGGCGGTGCCGTGTGCCTTGAGCAGGGTCCACGGCGCCTGCCCGATGAGGCGGTCGAGATTCGGCGTGTTGGCCACGCACACGGCGTCGGTGTCGTCGCGCCGGCCCCAGCCGACGCCGTCCATGATGAGCAAGACCACGGGGCGCACGCTCCCCTCCTTCCGAACGCGGTGACGCATCGCCATGAGCACGCTCAGCGCCCCGGCCGCCGCGGCGGCGGGCACGAACATGTACCAGTACAGTCCCCAGAAGGTGAACCCCCACTTCAGGGCGTCCCAGCGGGTGTTCTGCATCTCGTTGGGCCACAGGAACAACAGCGCGAAGGTGGCGGCGGCGCCCACGAGCTGGCCCACGAAGGCCCCGCGCAACAGCCGCAGGCCGTGACGAAGGCGGGCGTCGTCGTTGAACAGGTCGCGACCCTCGTCGTGACCGAGCCGCAGCCGCCGGGGCTGGTAGCCCAGCGCGAAAACCGGGGAACACAGGATGCCCATGAGGGCCCCCACTACCGGCGCCCGCACCGCGTAGAAGGTGCTGAATGCCTCGCTGAAGGGGGCATCCACCGCCTTCATCGCCCACACCGCCACGGTGTACCAGGCCACGGTGGCCCACACGATGCCGATGAGGACGAGCTGCCGGAAGGAGGGGAACACCGCCGCCCCCCGTATCCGGCCGGTTAGGCACGGGGGCCTCGCGGAGCCTCGCCTGCCCGGAAACGCCGTCGTCATCGGTGCCGGCATCACCGGTTCGCTCGTCGCGCACGCGCTCGCGGCGCGGGGCTGGTCGGTCACCGTGCTGGAGGCCCAGCACGTGGGGGCTGGCTCGTCGAGCCGCACGGCGGCCGGCATCCGCCAGCAGTTCTCCACCCCGTTGACGGTGGCGGGAATGCGCTACTCCGTGGAGTTCTACGCCAACTTCCGCGAGCGCGTGGGGGGCGAGGAGCGGCCGATCGTCCAGCAGGGCTACCTGTTCTTGCTCGCGATGCAGGAACACGTCGACGAGGCGTACGCGCGGGTGCGGATGCAGCAGGGGCTGGGCGTGGGCGCCGAGGTGCTCGACCACGAGGGACTGGCCGAGCGTTTCCCCTGGGTGGAGCGCAGCGCCGTGCTCGGGGCCACCTTCTGTCCCACCGACGGCTTCTTGCACCCGGCCACGGTCTACAACGAGGCCATGGCGGCCGCGCAGCGCCTGGGGGCGAGACTCGTGCAGCACGCGCCCGTCACCGGTTGCGAGCGAGTCGGCCAGCGCATCGTGTCGGTGTCGACGCCCCGGGGCAGCTTCGCGGCAGACTTGTTCATCGACGCCACCAACGCGTGGTCACCCCGGCTCGCCCGTGTGCTCGGGGCCACCGAGCTTCCCATCGCGCCGCTCAAGCGCTACCTGTGGTTCATCCAGCGCGACGGCCCGCTCTCGGCCGATGAGCTCGCCGCCATGCCGCTCGTCGTCACGCCCAGCGGCGCCTACTGCCGGCCCGAGAGTCGCGAGTCGCTGCTGGTGGGCTGGGCCCACGACGCGCGCCCCGAGCCCGACTTCGACTACGACGACCAGGACCGGGTGGAAGAGGCCTTCTCGCACCGGAGCGGCACCGATAGCCTCGCCTTCGCGGCCTGGGCCAGCGTGGCCGAGGTGATCCCCCGGGTGGGCGAGTTTGCCGGGATCACCGCCACCACCTGCGGCTACTACGCCACCACCCCCGACCACAACCCCTTCCTCGCCTACGATCCCCAGGTGAGCAACCTCGTCCGCCTCGCCGGCTTCTCCGGGCACGGGGCGATGTTCGGCCCCTTCACCGCGCTGGTGGCGGCCACCCTCGCTGATACAGGGCGTGATGTATCACATGTATCAGTTGGCTTTACCGACGTTCCCATGTGTGACTTCGCCATCGGGCGCGAGTATCGTCACGCCGAGAGGCTGGTGATCTGATGCTGATGGCCTGGCTCGATCGGCTGCAACTGCGGCTGTTGCGCTGGCGCGGCGCCCGGAGTCGTTTCCACGACACGCCCTTCGGCCGCCAGCACGTGCTCGACGTCCCCGGCCGCGGCCAGGGCACGCTCTTGATCCTGCACGGCTTCGGCGACCAGGCCGCCCATTTCTGGGACCTCGTCCGCCGCCTCCAGGGAGAGTTTGGCCGCATCGTCATCCCCGACCAGCTCGGCCACGGCTTGTCCGACAGCCCGGACGCACTCAGTCCCGAGATGATGTTCGGGGCGATGATGTCGACCCTCGACGCGGAGCTGGGCGACGAGAAGGTGTACGTGTTCGGGAACTCGCTCGGCGGCGCGCTTGCCCTGGCCTACGCCCAGTTTCGTCCCGACCGGGTGCGGAAGCTCATGCTCGTGTCGCCGGCCGGGGCACCGTGGAGCGAGGACGAGACCGAGGCGGTGATCCAGGCCTTCCACATGGATGAGCGGCCCAAGGCAGTGGACTTCGTACACCGCCTGCACGCCCGGCCCATCTGGTACGCCCGTTTCATCGCCGCCGACGTGGCTCGCAACTTCGCGCGGCCCGCCCTGCGTCACCTCGCGCACGCCTTCCGCCGCTCCCCGGCGCAGTCCGCCGAGACCATGGCCCTCCTCCAGGCCCCGACGCTGCTCATCTGGGGCAAGGCCGAGCGGCTGCTACCTAGCTCATCGCTTGATTTTTTCCGCGCGCACGTGACGGTGGAGGAGCCGGAGGACTGGGGGCACTGCCCGCAGCTCGACCGGGCCCCCGGGCTGGCGGCGCGAATCCGGCGGTGGGCCCGGGACGACGAATGAGCGCCACCGAGGTGGTGGTGGTGGGCGGCGGCTTCGGCGGGCTCGAGGTGTGCAAGCGGCTGGCGCGGGCGCACGCGCGCGGGGAGCTGCGGCTCACGCTGGTTGACAAGGAGAACTTCTTCCAGTTCAACCCGCTCCTGCCCGAGGTGGCCACCGGTGCCGTGGAAACGCGACACATCGTCTACCCGCTGCGGGCGTTCTGCGCGCCGCGCGGCATCCGCTTCGTGCGCAACAAGGTGCGGGCCATCGACGCTGGACGGAAGGCGTTGATCCTGCACAATGGGATCGAGCTGCGCTACGACCAGCTCGTCGTCGCGGCGGGCTCGTCCACCAACTACTTCGGCGTGCCCGGCGCGGAAGACATCGCCTTTCCCTTCAAGACCCTGATGGACGCCATCCGGCTGCGCGCCCACGTGGTGGAGATGTGGGAGCTGGCCGACCAGGCCACCGACGCCGAGGCCCGGCGGCGCCTGCTCACCTTCGTGGTGGCCGGCGGCGGCATCACCGGCGTGGAAGTGTGCGCCTCGCTGGTGGAGATGTTCCACCGGACGATGGCGCGGCTCTACCCGTCGGTGCCGCTCTCGCTGGTGAGCGTCCACCTCGTGGAAGCCGGTGAGCGCCTGCTCGGCGGGTTGCACGTGGAACACGCCGAGGTGGCCGCGCGGCACCTGCGCGCCGCCGGGGTGAGCGTGGTGTTGCACCGCCGCGTGAGCGCCGTGGAGCGAGACCGGGTGACCCTCGACGACGGCGCGGTGATCCCGGCGCACACGCTGGTGTGGACCACCGGCGTGCGGGGCGCGGCCCTCGAGGGCGGCTGGCCCTGGGCCACGGGACGCGGGGGACGGCTGAAGGTCGACAAGCACGGTCGCTGTCTCGACGCCGCGGCGCAGCCGGTGCCCGGCGCGTGGGCCATCGGCGACGCCGCCGACTGGGTCGACGACGAGGGCAAGCCCGTCCCGCAGGTGGCACAGGGTGCCTTGCAGACGGGCAAGACGGTGGCGGCCAACATCCTCGTTGGCGAGGCGCGCCACTCGCTGCGCTACTTCGACTACGGCTACATCGTGGGCCTCGGGCGCCACTCCACGGTGGCTCGCCCCCTCGGCATCCCCATCTCCGGCTTCCTCGCCTGGTACTTCTGGGCCTTCTACTACCTCTTCGCGATGGTGGGCTTCCGCAAGCAGTTGGAGGTGGCCACCGACGTGATCAAGGGCATCTTCGTACACCATGACACCTCGCAGATCCACGAGCGACGCCGCATGTTGCGGAGCGAAGACCTCGACCCCGACCTCGCCTAGTAGCCGAGGTCGGCCGCGGCGGTGCTGCCCGCGCGCCGCCCGGACCAGTAGACGGCGGTGATCGTCCCGTTGAAGCCGTGGCCGATCCAGGTGCCACCGAGGAAGCCGGCCGCCTCGCCCGCCGCGTAGAGACCGGGGATGGTGTTGCCGAACTCGTCGATCACCCGTCCCTCGTCGTCGAGCGCGGCGCCGCCGAAACTCTTGGAACGCCCGAGGACGATGCCGATGGCACGGAAGGGACCGGTGCGGATGCGCTGGAGGTAGTCCTCCGGCTTGCCGAACTCGGTGTCGACGCCGCTGGCGGCGGCCTCGTTGTACAGCGACAGGGCCGCCTCGAAGGTGGGGCTGTCGAAGCCAGCGGCAGTGGCGAGGTCGGCGGCGGTGTCGCCGACGGGAACCGGCACGAGCGACTCGTAGGTAGGGCCGTCGAGGACCATGTCCACGCCGTCGGGGTAGTTGAAGCCGCGCCCGGAGAGCTGGAGCACCCCCCAGCCGGTGTCGTCGTAGATGGCGTAGTACGGGCCCTCGTCGATGTAGCGACTGCCCATGATCGAGGTCATGAATTCGCGCTCGTCGGCCACGCGCTTGCCGGTGGCATCGACCACCAGCGTGCGGTCGAGGTTGCTGATCACCATCACCTCGGGCGCGCCGAGCTGGGCGTCGGCGGCGGCGTGGGCGTAGAGGCCGACGTCGTCCATGTTGGCGAGGGCGCCGCCCATCGCTTCCACGAGGTCGAGGCCGTTGCCATCCATCCCCGGCGTTGCCTCGTAGAAGGTGGGGAAGTTGTCAATACCCGGCACGTTTTCCGCCACGCGCACGTCGTTGCGCCCGAAGCCCCCCGTGGCCACGACCACCGCGCCGGCGCGGATCCAGCCGGTCTGGCCGCCCCCGTCGCTCCCCGGGCCGATGTCGACACCGATGACGCGGCCATCCTCGCGGACCAGGCCCGTGGCGGTGGCGGAAGTGCGGATGTTGTCCATCGCGTACTCGCCCAGCAGGTTGACGGGCAATTCCAGGCCCTCCGCGGGCAGGTGGATGCGCGGGACGGTGCCCGTCTCCGGCGCCACCTGGGTGGCGAGGGTGAAGTCGCCGCCGAAGGCCGCGAGCCACTCCAGCGTGGCGGCGCTCTCGTTCACGAAGTCTTGCACCGCGGCGGCGGTGGCGTCGCCGCCGGTGAAGTCGTCCCACTCCGACAGGCAGAGCTCGGCGCTGTCGGTCACGCCCCCGTCGGCCTGCCAGTGCGTGCCGCAGGCGAAGAAGTTGCCCGCGTGTACGCTCGCGCCGCCGTGGTTGGCCTCGCGTTCGAGGATGATGACACTCGCGCCCGCCTGCATCGCCGCCACGCCGGTGGCGAGCCCGCTGCCCCCGGCGCCGATGACCACCACGTCGGCCTCGGCGATGGGATCGGGAAGGCCACCGGTGTCGGCGCCGCTGTCGGCGGCGGAGTCGCCCGCGCTGTCGGCCGAGTCGCCCGCGCTGTCAAGACCGGTTTCCCAGGCCGAGTCGCGACCGCTGCTGTCGCGAGCGGAGTCGCCGCCGAGCGGACCGCTGTCGGGAGGCGAGGTACAGGCGGCCAGGAAGAGAACCATGACCGCAGCATATCGCCGGGTGACGGCGGCTACAGCGCGGAACGGCCCTGGTCGGTCAGTTGCACGAGGCCGGCGGTGCCCGAGTAGGTGACCAGTCCCTCGCCGGTGAACTCCTCCATCAGGCGGGAAAAGCTCCGGTGGGCCACGAAGTACTTCGCCTCGGCCTTGTCGTGCATGTCTTTCATGGAGGCGCTGCCGCCCTGGTCGGCCAGCCACTTGAGCATGCCCTTCCGCGTGCGCGCCCAGTGACGGGCTTGTTTCGCGGGGTCGGGGGGGGCGGGCTGGCCTTCGGCCCCCTCCCGGCCTTCGGCCACCTCCCGGCCTTCGCCCACCGGCCGGCCTTCGGCCCCCTCCCGGCCTTCGGCCACCCTCCCCCGCTCGCGGGGGAGGGGCTCGGGTGCAGCCTCCTCACTCGCCCGCTCGCGGGGGAGGGGCACTGGTGCCGCCTCCTCCCTCCCCCGCTCGCGGGGGAGGGCCGGGGAGGGGGATGGGGAGGGGGCCGCGGAGGGGGCCGCGGAGGAACCAGCACCGAGCAAGCTACGCAGCCGCTCGCGAATGCGGAAGGGCGTCACCGGCTACACGCCGCAGTCGTCGTTGGCCGCGCCCGGCGTGCCGAACTGGCCGTCGCTCCCGAAGCTCGAAGTGGCGTTACACCAGCTCGTCTCCTG
Organism: Deltaproteobacteria bacterium; assembly: GCA_016875315.1. Taxonomy (GTDB): domain Bacteria; phylum Myxococcota_A; class UBA796; order UBA796; family SXON01; genus SXON01. The sequence goes on from VGRQ01000036.1 coordinate 10,046, forward strand.
GTCGGCGTCGCCCGGGGTGAGCTTGTCGGCGTCGAGGGTCATCGAGTAGCCCTTGGCGTTGCCCGCCCAGTCCTCGGTGTAGGCGAGGCGCGCGATGGACACGCCGTCGATCGAGAGAACGATCTCGTCGCTGTCGTTGCCGAGCTGGAAGCTGGTCCCGTCGAAGGCATAGTCCGCCGTCACGCCGCCGTTGCTGGAACTGTCCGCGTTGTTGGCGAAAACCACGAAGCCGCCCGCGCGAACGAGCAGGCGTCCGCTCACGGTGAAGCTCTGCGGGCTGGTGGCGTCCTCGTCGCTGATGGTGAGGCCGTCGAGGTCGAGGTCGCGACCCGAGGTGTTGATGAGCTCGAACCACTCGCCCTGCTCGTCGGCCACCGGGCTGGGGTTGTTCATCACCTCGTTGATGAACAGGTCGCCCACGCTGATGGCGCCGCTGGAGTGGCCCGTGTCGGTGCCGGTGTCGGTGTCGTGACCGGTGTCCTCGCCGGTATCCACGGGGCCGGTATCGGTGTCGGTGTCGGTGTCGGTGTCGGTGTCGGCGTCCGCGTCGCCGTCGCTGTCGGCGTCGGTGTCCGAGTCGCTGTCGCTGTCGCTGTCGGCGTCCGTGTCCGCGTCGCCAGCGGTGTCGTCGAACGGGCTGCCGGTGTCGTCGTCCTTGTTGCTCTCAGCGGTGGGCCAGCAGGCGAGGAGGGCAAGCGCGAGCATCGAAACCTCGGAAAAGGCGGCGGCGCTAACGCCGGCGGGCGCGGCCCGCTACATCGGCGCCATCGCGGCGCAGTCCACCGCGCCCGAGATCACGCCCACCTGTGCCTTCCAGCGAGATCCGTCCGCCATGCTCGCCCACTTCGCCTCGGGGAGCGCGCAGCTCAGCGTCGACTTGTCGGCCTCGTTGGTCAACTGGAGGGTGTAGCTCTCGCTGCGCTTGCCCTCGCGCTGCGCGCCCACGAAGTTGCCGGTGGCGCCGAGCGTGACGGCCGGCCAGCTCGGGGCCGGGGCCACGCCCTTGCCGCTCGCCTTGCGGGTGTCGGACACCGTCCACGTCAAGGCGGTGTAGCTACACTTCTCGCCGTAGACGGGCTCGGAGCGGTAGTTGGGCGTGCATTCCTGCGTCACCGCGAAGGTGCCGTCGCCCTTGTCCTGCCGCTTGTCCACGCACGTTTGCCCGTCCTGGACCTGCCGCGTCTCGCGCTGTTCCTGGCGACAGCTCACGCCCTGCGCGCCCGACGGCACCTGCTCCTTCCACGCGCTCTGCTGCGTGAGCGCGAGGGTCTCCACCTCGATGCTGCGCTCCCAGTGGTGGCCGCTCACCGCCACGGCCGCTTCCTTCTTCCAGAAGAGGAAGACGCCGCAGAACACCGCCAGCAAGAGCGCGCCGCCGAGCACCACCCACTTGCCCATGCCACCGCTGGCGGGCGCGGGCGGGGGCGGTGCCGCGTGCCCGCTCGATGCCGCGTGCTGCGCCATCGCCGCGTCGCGCTCGGCCTGCCTCGCCTCGCGATGCTCCCCGGTGGCAGCCCGGGCGCTGTCGGCGGCAAAGCCAGCGGCGCCAGCTTTCTGCTCGTCGCGGGTGCGCACCTCCCTGGATCCGTCGAGCGGCGCGCCGCAACTGGTGCAGAAACCGGCCCCCGCCGCGTTGGGCGTGTCGCAACCACCGCACTGCTTGTCGCGGCCCTGGAAGGGGTGATTCTCCACCGCCACCTCCTCGCCCGGCGGCGGGAAATAGCGCTTGCTCGCGTCTTGCGGGGATCCGCAGCCGGGGCAGTGCCGGTGAGTCAGGCCGAGGAGTTTGGACGTGCCGCAGGCGGGGCAGTCCCAGAGCATCTCGTAGCGGGCTTCGGTGGGCATGGTGCCGACCTTAACGGAGTCGCGGGGGGAATACTCTCAGACGGCGGGATGCCGGCTGCGCGCCTCGAGCCGCGGGTGGCCCTCGAGGTCGAGCACGTAGGTGATCATGTCCTTGCCGTAGAAGCGGAAACGATGCGCGTCGCGGAAGCCCCAGCTCTGGAGCTGGCGGTTGGCGCCCTCGTTGTCTACCTCGGTGGTGATCTTCACCGCCCGGTGCCCGCGGGCGAGCAACTCGTCGAAGAGCACCTTGTTGATGTGGCCCGACACCCGCTTGCCGCGCAGGTCGGGCTCGAAGGAGCAGAAGAGGCTCTCTCCCGGCACCTCGTCGGCCCCTGAGACGCCGAAGTATCGATAGGTCTCGATGAGCTTCACTGATACACGCGGATGTCTCAGGATGCCCAGCGCAGCGGCCGGGCCGAGAAACATGAAGCGTCGACGCCCGATATCCTGATACATCTTCGATGTATCAGTGCTGCCGGCGATGAAGCCGCGCACCCGGCCGTCTTCCACGTAGACGAAGCCGAGGAAGTACGGGCTGTCGACGAGCGCCTGGTAGAGGGCCTGGAGGAAGGTGAGCCCGAGCATCGCCCAGAGGCTGTTGCCCATCGCCGCCTGGTGCAGTTCCGCCACGCGACGGGCATCACGAAACTGCATCGGGCGGATGCTCTGCATCACGCCCTCGTCCACCGGGAAGGGCTTGATCACTACTTCTTCTTGTGTTCGGCCCGCAGGGTGTCGAGGAAGGCGGTCTGCGAGATGGCGCGGTGCTGCGCAGCGAGGAAGTTGCCGATGCCGTCCTCGAAGCCGGTGGAGAAGCTCTCGTTGAGCAAGCGGCGGGCGAGGGTGAAGGCCACGGTGTGCATCGGGCCGAAGCAGTCGATGGTCTTCTTCAGCGCGGCGTCGAGGTCGGGGGTCACCGCGTCGACCAGCCCGAGGCGGAGGGCCTCGTCGGCGCCGATCGTCGCGCCCGTCATCACGATGCGCTTGGCGTGGCCGAGGCCCACGTACTTGGCGAGCCGGTAGCAGGCCATGCCCGGCAAGAAGCCTTGTCGTACCTCGGGAAGCTGGAACGTCGCCCCGGGCACGCAGATGCGCTGGTCGCAGGCGAGCAGGATCTGGAAACCGCCGCCCACGCTCGGGCCGTCGACGAGGGCCACGGTCACCTTCTCGAGGGTCTCGATGCGGTTGACCAGCTTCTCCCACTTGTTGAAGCCGTGGATGTCCATGGCTTCCTTCGGGTCGAAGTCGAGGAAGTCGATGCCCTCGGAGTGGCCGCGGAACACCACGACCTTGGCCTGCGACACGTCGTCGAGATGGTCGCAAACCCGCTCCAGCTCGCGGATCTGGCGCACGTTGATGCGGGTGCGCTTGATGGTGACGAACGCGATGTCGCCGCGCTCCTCGTAGCCGAGGGTCTCGTACATGGAATCTCCTACCAGCGAATGAGCGCCGTCTCGATGGTCGAGCCGGGGCCCATGGTCATGAGAACGCCGTAGTCGCCGCGCCGCACCTTGCCCTCCTCGAGCAATCGCTTGAAGGAGAACAGGAAGGAGCCCGAGGACAGGTTGCCGAAGTCGCGGAGCACCGAGTGCGTGTGGCGCACGGCGTGGTCGGTGAGGCCGATGTTGTACTTGATCGCGTCGACCACCTTCTTGCCGCCGCTGTGGACGATCCAGTGGCTGATGTGGCGGCGCTTGAGCCCGTGCCGGTTGAGAAGCCGGTTGACCGGTTTCTCGGCGTTGGCCCCCACGACATAGGGGATGTCGCGGTCGAGGAAGAAGCTGTACTTTCCCTGCTCCTCGTCCCAGTCGAAACGCATCGCGTCGATGGCCGGGGTGATGATGTGGCTGTCGAAGCCCAGGATCTTCGGGGCGAAGCTACGCTCGTCCCTCTCGTCGGCGCGCACGAGCACGGCTGCCACGCCATCGCCGAAGAGAGAGTTGACGATCGCCGTGCGCATCGAACCGTCGAAAACGTAGGCGGCCGAGCAGATCTCGTTGCACACCATGAGCGCGTTCTTGCCGGGGTTGGCCATCGCCCAGCTCGCCACCGGGTTGAGCCCGTTGAGCCCGGCGTTGCAACCCATGCCCACGATGTCGACCCGCGAACAATCCTCGCGGAAACCCATGTGCTTCATGAGGATCGCGGTGACGCCCGGCGTGAGCCAGCCGGTGCTGGTGATGCAGCAGAGGTAGTCGATGTCGCGCACCGTGAGCCCCACCGGCGCGAGGCAGCGCTCGATGGCCTGGGGGGCAACTTCGATGGTGCCTCGCCGGTGCTTGCGCAACAGGTCGCCCTGCGTCTCTTCCTCGGGACCGCCCTCGGGCTTGCCGGGGGGGAGGTAGAGGTGTCGCGACAGGATGTGGCTCGACGAGAAGAGGGAGACGATCTTGGGATCGTTCACCTGGAAGCGGTTCAACAAGTCGGCCTGCGACCATCGATCCGGCGGGTTGGCCGTGCCGATCGAGAGCATGCGAGGGCGCAGGTCGAGCATCCGACCGGCAGAGTATCCCCAGGGCGGCGCGCCCGCGGTAAGCGGCGACCCCGTTAGCCCTCCCGGCCGTGTCGCTCCTCGCCCAGCCGCTGCCGCTTCCCTGTGGCGTCAACCTCCCCAACCGCATCGCGAAGTCGGCGATGAGCGAGGATCTCGGCGACAAGGACCACCTGCCCGACGAGCGGCTGTGCCGGGTGTACGCGCGCTGGGCGCAGAGCGGCGCGGGGCTGTTGATGACCGGCAACGTGATGGTGGACGAGACCGCGCTCGGCGAGCCACACAACGTGGTGATCGTCCCCGGCAAGGGGCACGACGCGCTCGCCGCCTGGGCGGAGGCCGCGCAGTCGGGCGGGGCGGCGTGCTGGCCACAAGTCAACCACCCGGGACGACAGAGCCCGCGCACGCTGTCGCGACAGCCGGTAGCGCCCTCGGCGGTGGAGCTGGACCTCCCCGGCAAGGTCTTCGCCCCCCCGCGCGCGCTCGAGGCCAGCGAGATCGTCGACATCGTCGGTCGCTTCGCCCGCGCCGCCGGGGCCTGCAAGGCGGCCGGCTTCCAGGGCGTGCAGATCCACGGGGCGCACGGCTACCTCGTGTCGCAGTTCCTCTCGCCACTCTCCAACCTGCGTGACGACGAGTGGGGCGGCGACGACACCCGGCGACGGCGTTTCCTCCTGGAGGTGGTGCGCGCGATGCGCGCCGAGGTGGGGCCGGGCTTCCCGGTGGGCGTGAAGCTCAACAGTGCCGATTTCCAGCGGGGAGGTTTCACCGAGGACGCCTCGATGGAGGTGGTCTCGGCGCTGGAGGCCGAGGGCATCGATCTCCTCGAGATCAGCGGCGGCACCTACGAGAAGCCGGTCATGGCCGGGCGCGGCGCCGAGGTTCGTGCCAGCACCGTGGCCAGGGAGGCCTACTTCCTCGACTACGCCCGCAAAGTGCGCGCCCGCACCCGGTTGCCGCTGATGCTCACCGGCGGCTTCCGCACCCGCGCCGGCATGGAGGCCGCCGTGGCGGGCGGGGCGATCGACGTGGTGGGGCTCGCGCGGCCCATGGCGCTGGAACCTGACTTCCCCGCGAGGGTGCTCCGCGGCGAGGCGGACGACAGCCAGGTGGAGCCCCGTCGCACCGGCGTGGGCGTACTCGACGGTCTCCTCGAGGTGGCCTGGTACAGCTACCAGATCAAGCGCATGGGCAGGGGGCTGGACCCCGACCCGGGGGTGTGGCCGTGGACGGTGCTGGCGAAGCTCGGGTGGGAGAGCCTGGTGGGGTGACGGCGGTGCTCGAGGAGGACGAGCCACCCGGCGCGCCCGCGAGATCAATCCGCTCTCGGAGCGCGCGACCAGGTTGAACCGGAGCCCGGCTCGACCGGGCCTGCGTCGTAAGCGATGATGCTGGGGATAGTCGCCGTCGTGGTCGTAGACGCTTGGAATAGTGCCCAGCGTGGGGGCCCCGGTGAGACCCGCTTCGTTCCCCACGCTCGAAACTCGGTTTCTTCGACGTGCCGCGCGCGAGCGGCCGGTGGCAACCCGCAGTGAGCCTACCTGGAGCGACTTCGCTCACGACGATGCCTATCCAGAGCGCCTGCGCTTACGACGTGCCGGGCCAGGCACATCGAGGGTGGTGACTCCCGGCGGCGTTGGGCGCGCCCAAGTTCGCGCGACGGCCACGTTTTCCTCGCCGCCACCCTCGCCTCAGCACGCCCCCGCCGTCCACCGCGTCACCGCCGACACGTCCACCTTGAAGGGCCACTGCGCGAAGGTGCCGGTGAAGGTCTCCGACCGGGGCGCGCCCTGCTCGTCGGCCTCCAGCACCGCCTCCATGCGCACGATCTTCGCCTTGCCCCGGTCGCCCTTCACCACCACCGGGTCGATGATCGTCACCGCCCAGCGCCAGGGCCGCAGGGCCGCGTCGTAGTGCAAGACCAGCGTGTTCTTGAGCGCCGTCCCGCCGCGCAACGTGCGAATGAGCCTCCAGCCCTTGCCGTCTCGCTCGACGTACTGCAGGGTCACGTCGTCGGAGAGGGCCTGGAGCACCGACTGGCGTCCCGCTTCCTGGTCGGCCTCCGCGTCGGGGAACCGGCCGAACATCGAGCGCCGCTTGTCGTTCTCGTCGGGCGGCGTCTGGTTGTCGGGCGCGGGGGTGAAGCTGAAGTCTTGCCAGAGACCGTCGACGAGCCGTCCCGCGAGCACCCAGTGACGGTCGCCCTCGCCGAAGATGCCCGCGTCCCAGTGGTCGCGACTGTCGCCCTGCATCACCCAGCAGCCCGGCAGGTTCCGAACCTGGGCCTGCGCGCTCGCCAGCAAGGCATCGCTGTCGGGCGCGTCGGCCGGGTCGCGTTCCTGGGCCAGCGCCAGCGTGAAGATCAGCACTGCCGCAGGGTAGCGCCGCTGCCGCCGGGTGGCGAGGGGCTCGGCAGGTGGTGCTCCCCCCGCTCGGCTACCGGTTCACCGCCTCGCGAGCTGGGCGGCCGGGCCGAATACACGCTGGAAGAGTTCCTTCCCGAGGTACATCCTGGCCAGCGCCACCCTCACCTCGGCGTCGGTGGCAGCGGGGTTGTGAAACCGGATCCCGGCCTCTGCGATCCTCCGCATGTCTTCCGACATCCTGAGGGCCATCAGCAGTCGCTTCTCGCCCCCTGCCGCCCGGTAGAGGCGGGTCTGCACCGCGCGCGCGCCGGGGGTCGTGTCGGAGGAGGAGAGGAGGATAGGCAACATGGACCGACTTCCCGCGCGAGCACCCCGCCTTCGTAGTCCTCCGCGCGGCGCCCTCGCAAACCCTCGCGACGCGAAATCGCGGCCCTCGACGCAGGAGTAGGATCATGCCTCCCCTGCGACCACCGCGCTACCCCACCGCTCGAATCCGCTCCAGCTCCTCGCGAACCGTGGTGGCCGTGTAGCGAAGCTCCGCCTCGTCGTGCAACGACGACAGGAAGAACCGCAGCCGAGACGCATTGTCGGCCACCGCCGGGTACAGGATGGGCTGCACGTTGATGCCGCGCTTCATGAGCGCGTCGGACAGGAGCAACGCGTGGAAGGAGTTGCCCACCACCACCGGGATCACCGCGCTCTCGCCATGCGCCGGGCCATTGTCGAGGCCCTCCTGCTGGCAGAGATCGTAGAACAGCTTGGCGTTCTGCTGGAGCCTCGTCACGTGCTGCGGCTCCCGTTCCATCAGCTCCAGCGCCGCCAGCGCCGCCATGGTGTTCGCGGGCGTCAAACCGGCGGAGTACACGAAGCCGGGGGCGGTGTACTTGAGCATCGACACCAGCGTCTTGCTGCCGGCGATGTAGCCGCCACACGAGGAGAGGCTCTTGGAAAGCGTGCCCATCCAGATGTCGACGTCGCGCCCATCGGCGCCGAAGTGCTCCCGGACGCCGTAGCCGTTCTGGCCCACCACGCCGAAGCTGTGGGCCTCGTCGACCATCAGGAAGGACTTGTAGCGCTTCTTCAGCGCGATGGCGGCGGGCAGATCGCAGATGTCGCCGTCCATCGAGTACACGCCCTCGACGATGATCAGGCACTTCTCGAAGCGGCCGCGGAGCTGGTCGAGGTGCTTCTCCAGGGCGGCCATGTCGCCGTGGGGGAAGGGTCGCCGGGTGCTGCCGGCGAGCTTCATGCCCTGGATGGCGCTGTCGTGGATGAGCTCGTCGTGGAGGATGAGGTCCTTCGGGCCGAACAGGTGCCCGATGGTGTTCACGTTGGTCATGTGACCGGCGGTGAACAGGATGGCGTCGTCGACCCCGAGCACCCGCGCGAGGCGCTCCTCGAGCTCCAGGTGGATCGGACGCTCGCCGCTGGCCACGCGACTGGCCGACACGCTGGTGCCGTACTTGGCCACCGCCTCGCACACCCGCTCGGTGACGTAGGGGTGTCCCGAGAAACCGAGGTAGTTGTAGCCGGAGAAGTGGATCATCTC
>VGRQ01000037.1 GCA_016875315.1 Deltaproteobacteria bacterium
CTTCGGCTCCTACTCGGGCACCTACACCCGCGATGGATTCCACTACTTCAACCCCTTCCTGGCCCAACGTAAGCTCTCCCTGCGCACCCAGACCTTCGAGACCCCCCACCTCAAGGTGAACGAGGCGGGGGGCCGCCCCATCGAGATCGGCGCCGTGGTCACCTGGGCGGTGGAAGAGCCCGAGAAGGCGCTGCTCGCGGTGGAAGATTACTTCGGCTTCCTCAAGAACCGCGTGGAAGTGGGCCTGCGCGAGGTGGCGGCGAAGTACCCCTACGAGTCCGACACCGGCGACGACTGCCTCCGCGGCCACCAGGCCAACATCTCCGCCGAGCTCAAACAACGCATCGCGCCTTTCGCGGCGCAGGCGGGCATCGTCGTGGCCGACATCGCCATCACCCAGCTCGCCTACGCGCCGGAGATCGCCGGGATCATGCTGGTGAAACAGCAGGCGGAGTCGCTCCTGGCGGCGCGGCGAGTGATCGTCGAGGGGGCGGTGAGCATCGCGGGCGACGCCATCAAGAAGCTCGAGGAGCAAGGTCACACCATCCCCGAGTCGGAGCGCGGGCGGGCAATCGTCAACCTGCTCACCGTGCTCGCCTCCGACCGGGGCACCCAGCCGACTGTCAGCGTCAGCGGCTAGCGCATGGACATCGTCCAGGTGTCGGCCGAGCTGGCCCCGTGGTCGAAGACCGGCGGTCTCGGCGACGTGTGTGGCGCCCTGCCGAAGGCGCTGGCGGCGCGCGGTCACCGGGTGATGGCGGTTGCGCCTCGCTACAAGGCCTACGAGGGCGCGTGGGACACCGGCGCCCGGGCCCAGTTCCACCTCTTCGGTTCGCGTCACGAGGTGGCCTACTTCCACCTGCTCCGCGACGGCGTCCACCACGTCTTCGTCGACCATGTCAGCTACCGTCGCCCCGGCATCTACGGCGACGACAACGGCGTGTACGGCGACAACCTGTTCCGCTTCGCGCTGCTCTGTCGCGCCGCGCTCGAAGCGCCGCTGCGCGTGCCGCTCGACGGCGGGCCGATGGGCGAGGCCTGCGTGTTCCACGCCAACGACTGGCACACGGGGCTGTTGCCGGTGTACCTCGAGGGGCTGTACCGCTCGGTCGGCCGCTTCCCCCGCGCTCCCTGCGTCCACGCCATCCACAACGCCGGGCACCACGGCGCCTTCGACGCCCACCACTTCGCCGGTCTCGACGTGTCTACCCGCTGGTGGCCGGCGTGTGACATGGATGGTCGCCTGAACTGCCTCAAGGCGGGGATCACCCTCGCCGCCAAGCTGGTGACGGTGTCGCCCACCTACGCGCGCCAGCTCTGCATCGACCACGGCCACGGCCTCGAGGGCCTGTTCGCGCACCGCGCCCGCGACCTGTGGGGCATCCTCAACGGCATCGGTCCCGAGTGGGATCCTGCCACCGACAGGCACCTCCCCGCGCACTTCTCGGCCGACGATCTCTCGGGCAAGGCGGCCTGCAAGGCGGCGCTGCAGCGCGAGCTGGGGCTGCCGGTGCGGCCGGAGGTGCCGCTCTTCGGCGTGGTGGCGCGGCTCGACCACCAGAAGGGCATCGAGCTCATCATGGGCGCGGCGCCGTGGCTGTTGCGGCAAGACGTGCAGCTGGTGGTACTCGGCAGCGGCGGCGCGCAGTACGAGGACTGGGTGCGTCGCATGGCGCGCGAGTTTCCCAACCGGGCGCGGGGCTGGGTGGGTTTCTCCGAGCCGCTGGCCCACCGCATCGAGGCCGGCGCCGACCTGTTCCTGATGCCCTCGCGCTTCGAGCCCTGCGGGCTGAACCAGCTCTACTCGATGCGCTACGGCACCGTCCCCATCGTGCATGCCACCGGCGGCCTGGTCGACACCGTCCCCACCTGGGACCCGGCCAGCGGCCAGGGCACGGGCTGGGCCTTCCCCGACTTCTCGGTCGACGGCTTCATCCAGGCCATCGGCTGGGCGCTTCACACCTTCCACGGCCACAAGGACGCGTGGCGGCAGATCCAGCAGAACGGGATGCGTCGCGACTCGGGCTGGGATCGTGCCGCCGCCCTCTACGAGCGCCTCTACGCCTCGTGTTTCAGCGCGTAGTCGCCGGCGCCTTCGGCTGATTTCCTGGCTATGGTGGGCCCGTGCGCCACCTCGTTCCCACCCTCCTGCTCGCCGCCTGCGCCAACGACTACAAGCTCACGGGCGAGGCGGTCAATGTCAACCCGGAAGACGTCACCGAGTGCGGCTTCACGCGGGTAGAGGCCACCGCCTTCTACCGCTACGACTGCAACCCGGTGTTCACCACCACCGACGAGGACTGGGCGAAGAGCATGGGCTCCACCACCTTCCACGTCACCGAGGTGGTCGGTCACCCCTTCTACCAGCTCTGGTACACCGCCTACGAGAACACCACCGACGACTGGCCGCCCTACAACGTGGGCTACGCCGCCAGCCCCGACGGCACCAACTTCACCCCCCACCCGCGCAACCCGGTGATGGGCCAGCCGGAGAAGGGCGAGTTCGACTACGACTACATGTCGGGCCTCCAGGTGGTGTGGGACCCGAACGAAGAGCTCTACGTGATGATCTACCAGGGCATCAACGACAGCAACGGGGGCTACGGGATGGGCCTGGCCACCTCGCCCGACGGCATCAAGTGGACGCGACACGCCAAGAACCCGGTGTACGACCTCCACGAGGCGGTGGGCTCGGTGCAGAACTGGTGCTGGCCGCTGGGCCTCGACCTCGGCGAGCAGGGCGGCTACACCGGCTACATCGCCGGCAGCGAGCGCGGTGGCAACAATGCCTGCGAGGCCTACCGCCTCAACGCGTCCAGCCTCGGCGACTGGCAGCCCAGCGAGAAGAAGGCCCTGGCGGCGGGGGAAAACGGCGAGTGGGACGACTGCGGCTTCGCCGGGCTGGCCATCGCCGGCCTGGGTGACACTCGGTACCTGTTCTACTCGGGCTTCGGCTACTGGACGCGATCGGGCAACTACCAGGTGGCCACCAACCTCTACCTCGGCGTGGCCGAGATGGGGCCGGGCGAGGACGAGTGGCAGAAATGGGGCGACTACGTCCCGGTACACAACACCGACGACGGTCGCGTGTCGGCCGTTGCGGCGCGCACCGTGGCCACCCGCATCCACCTGTGGATCACCGACGACTACGACGGGCAGCAGGCCGTGGGCTACTTCCTCTACGATCCCGACCGGGCCGCCGAGGAAGACGCGGGCGGGGGCGACAGCGGCGAATGATGGCCGCCCTGCTCGCATGCGGCTCCGCGGGGCTCACGGAGCGCCCGCCCTACGTGCCGACCGGCGACAGCGGGGTGGAGGGCGACACCGACTCGGGGAGCATGCCCGAGACCGGCATGGTGAGCGGGCTGGCGCAGTTCCAGCTGGTGCAGATCGCCTGCCCCGACTGCCTCGGCTACACCTCCAGCCTCCAGGTCAACGCCCAGGCCGCCTTCCACCGCGCCACCAGCAAGAGCTGGATCGACTGGCTCCCCGCCGAGGGCTCCTGCCTCGAGAACCCCGCGCCTGCGCCGGCGGCCAGCGACTACCTCGACGCCGGGGAGTGGCTGTCGTACCGCAGCGGCTCGGTGTCGGTGCAACTCCGGCAGGCCGACGGGCTCTACTCCGCAGCCGGCCTCGACGAGTCGGACTTCATCCGCAACGCGGCCTGGGTGCTCGACACCGAGGGCGGCGCCGACCTGCCCGACTTCGACGTGGAGAACGCCTTCTACACGCCGGAGTCGATCTCCGATCTCGAGCCCTACGACATGCTCTACACCAGCACGCGCACCGCCTTCGCCGCGCGAGTGGACCGTGCCCGCGCCGACTTCACGTGGTCGCCCTTCGGCGGCACCGACAGCTTCGCCGTGGTGCTCGACATCTACCATCCCGACTCCGGCGCCTTTCTCGGCGAGGTGTTCTGCCTCGAGGCCGATAACGGCAGCCTGCGCGTGCCCAGCGGCTACCTCTCGGGCTACCCCCGCGACGCGCTCCTCGTGATCGGCATGTACCGCTACGTGGCCGGCGGCTTCGTCCGTCCCGACGACGGCAGCACCGTCGAAACCCTCGTCAACTTCGGTGTCATCGGCACCGGGGTGCTCACCAACTGAGAGATCATGCGCTTTCTCCCGCTCTGCCTGTTTGTCGCGTGTTTGCCCGAGGTGGAGGAAACCACCTGCGACCAGCTCTGCGAGGAGCTGGTGATGACCTGCGAGTACGCCGCCTTCCCCGACTTCCAGAGCTGCCAGAAGGGCTGCCTCTACGACGAGGAGCAGGGGGCCAACACCGACGGCATGCTCCGGTGCGTGAGCGAGGCCGAGTGCAGCACCTTCGACGTGCTGGAGTGCGAGCACCAGTACGAGGTGGGCGAGTGAGACCATCCCCGCCGCCCGCGGAGCTGACTAGATGAGCAGCGTGATCCTGCTCCTCGCCTGCGTGCCGTCCAACATCAGCCTCGGCACGGGCGACAGCGCCCGCCCGGGCGGGGGCGACTCCGGGCTGGAAAACGCGCCCGGCACCGACACCGCCGTCGACGACACCGCCGAGCCCCAGGACGACCCCGAGGCCGACGCCGCCTACCAGGACGGTCTCTTCAGCAGCGAGGTGGTCCACGAGATCGCCATCACCCTCGACCGCGACGCCGAGCTGGCGCTGCGCGACGAGCCCTACGAGTACACGCCGGGCGGCGTGAGCATCGACGGCGAGGACGGCGGCACCGTGGGGGTGCGCCTGCGCGGCAAGATCGGATCCTTCCGCGAGCTGTCGGGCAAGCCGAAGTTCAAGGTCGACTTCGCCCAGTACGAGGCGGGGCGTCGTTTCCACGGGCTGCACGCGCTGGCGCTCAACAACAGCGTGGTGGACTGCGGCTACCTCCGCGACCCGCTCGGCTACCGCATCTTCCGCGACGCGGGGGTGGGCACGGCGCGGACTGGCTTCGCCAGCGTGACCGTCAACGGCGAGAACTACGGCCTCTACGTGATCGTGGAGGTGCCCGACGAGCAGTACCTGGAACTGGCCTTCCCCGGCGACGACGAGGGACAGCTCTACGATGGCAAGTACGAGTACAACGAGAACACCGGCCGCTACACGCTGCTCGACTTCGGCATCGGGGTGGACGATCGCTTCCAGCTCGAGGAGGGCACCGAGAACGGCAACGCCGAGATCGTGGCGGTGTCGGAGGTGGTGGGCGGCCTGCGCCGCGGCACCAACCCTGAGACGGATCTCACTTCGCTCGTCGACTGGGAGCAGGTACACCGCGAGTGGGCGGTGGAGGAGCTCATCGGCCACCTCGACGGCTACATGCTCAACACCAACAACTACCGCGTGTACTTCCGGCCTTCCGACGGCAAGATGGCCATCCTGCCCACCGACTTCGACTACGCCTTCCAGGACGCCCGCAACTGGGGCATGAGCTGGAGCTCGCCGCGAGGGACGCTGACCTCGGCCTGCTGGTACAGCACCGAGTGTACCGCCAACCACGCGGCGGCGATGTCGGCGGTGATCGACAGCCTCGACTACGACGACATCCTCGCCTGGTACGACGAGATCGACGCGCTCACGCTGGAGCTGGCCAAGGACGACCCGCGTCGCGAGTGCGGCAGCTCGCAGGTGGCGAACAACCGCTCGTCCCTGCGCACGTGGACGGTCACGGCGGTCGACACGGCACGGGAACACTGGGGGATCTAGATGACCATCGACGTTGCCATCCTCGGCGCCACCGGGATGGTGGGCCAGCGCTTCGTGCAACTGCTCTCGGCCCACCCCGAGTTTCGCGTGGCGGAGATCTGCGCCTCCGATCGCTCGGCGGGCAAGCGCTACGCCGAGGCCGCCACCTGGCGCCTCGAGGGCGACAACCCCCTCGCCGACCGGGTGGTGTTGCCCTGCGACCCTGCCGCCGTGCGCTCGCGGGTGGTGTTCTCTGCGCTCGACAGCTCTGCCGCGAGGAGCATCGAGCCGGCCTTCCGCGACGCGGGCAAGCGCGTGCTCACCAACGCCAGCCCCTTCCGCATGAGCCCCGAGGTGCCGCTCCTGGTGCCCGAGGTGAACCCGGAGCACGCGGAACTGGTGCGCGGTCGCGACGGCTACATCGTGGCCAACCCCAACTGCACGCACCAGGCCATGGTGATCGCGCTGGCACCGCTCCACCAGCGCTGGGGCGTGGAGGCGGTGTGTTGCGCGTCGTACCAGGCGGTGTCGGGCGCGGGCTACCCGGGCGAGAGCGCCTGGGACATGCTCGGCAACGTGCACCCCCACCCGGGCGACGAGGAGGAGAAGGTGGCGAGCGAACCTCGCAAGATCCTCTCCGCGCCCGACTTGCGCATCTCGGCGCGCTGCGTGCGCGTGCCGGTGGCCGACGGCCACCTCGTGGCGGTGCAGGCCAAGCTGCGCCACGACCCCGGCGTCGACGCGATCGTCGAGGCGATGCGCTCGTTTGCGGGCCCGGTTCCCCTCCCCTCCTCGCCGCGCCCGCTGATCCACGTGCTCGAGGGTCGCGACCGCCCCACGCCGAGGCAAGACGCGATGCGGGGCGGCGGCATGGCGGTGACCGTCGCCCGCGTGGAGCCCTGCGAGGTACACACGGTGAAGTTCTTCGCGCTGGCGCACAACGCCATCCGCGGGGCGGCGGGGGGGGCGATCGCCAATGCGGAGTTGCTGCGGGCGCGGGGGTTACTCGGGTAGGGCGGGGTCGCGCGTCGCAAGCGCAGATGCTCCCGACAAGCAGCGTCGTGAGCGCAGGTGCTTCAGATAGGACTCCGGGTCGCGGAGGGGGAGCCCGGCGCCGGTGCTCCATGGGACAAGCTCCACTCTCGCCGACTGTTCGCGGTACTGCTCCCGCCAGGGGGCGGACCGCGTCCTGTCCCGAGCGTCACCGCTCACGACGCGTCCTGCCGGGAGCGTCTGCGCTCGCGACGGTGCCAGTCGCCGAGGTTTGCTTGACAAGGACCGTCGGGAGTGCTCCATTCCGCATCGCAACACCGCTCCGGAGTCCGTCATGATCGCACTGTACCGCGCGAGCGTGAAACAATTCGTCGTTGACTGCCGCGATGACGTGATCGCGGACAACCTCGCGCGCGCGTTCCCGGGCAGGGGCCGCGAGGAACCCAGCCCAGAAGAAAAAGCGTCCTGGGTGCACTCCCTGGGCACGTTGGCAAGCCTACTCCGCACCGATCCCGATCTGTGCACCGCCGACGTGTTCGTGGAGTTTCTCATGCCTCTTTCGGGAGGGCGCGCCGACGTGGTCCTGACAGGGCGCGATCCTCTCGGCCGGGACACAGCGGTGGTGCTGGAACTGAAGCAGTGGGGCCGCATCGAGACCTCGCACCTGCCGGAACACGTGGTGATGGGCGGCCGGGTGTGCCAGCACCCCTCGGTACAGGTTGGCGGCTACGTGCGGCGCCTGCGCCACTTCCACTCCGCGTTTCGTCAAGGGGACTCCGAGGCGGTCCAACTGCACGGTGTGGCGTGGCTCCACAACATGCCGCCCGGCCGCAGCCTCGACCTCCTCCGTGACGTTGCCAGCTTCGGGCCCTGGTGCATGGACTACCGATTGTTCGGTCGCGACGATGGTCACGCGCTGTTGGGGTATTTCCGCGCCACGCTCCTCCCTGGCCCCTCGACGCGCGCCACCGACAAGGTCGCGGCTGGGCGTCACGAGCCCTCGCCCAAACTGCTCGACGTGCTGGTGCGCACCATCGACAGCGAGCACGCCTGGAACCTCCTCGACGAGCAGCGTCGAGCCTACTGGGAGGTGCGCGACGCGGTGCAGAAGGCGAAGGTGGTCGGCGCGGACGGCCCCCCGACCGTGATCATCGTCCGCGGCGGGCCCGGCACAGGCAAGAGCGTGCTGGCCATCCAGCTGATGGCCGATGCCGCGCGGCAGGAGTGGAAGGTGATTCACGCGACGGGCAGCAAGGCCTTCCAGACCGTCTTGCAGGCTCAGGTGGGTAAGGGTGCCAGAGAGCGGCTAAAGCACATCTTCGGGGCGAGATTCCTCACGGAGTTGCCTGTCCGCAACCTGTTCGCGACCTTTGCCGAGGTGGCCAGGGCGGGAGACAGCAACCCCGGCCAAATCGATCTCACCGTGTGCGACGAGGCGCACCGGCTGTGGACGCACCGAAAGGTGGTCACGCCCGCCGGCACCGTGAAGTGGCAGGCGACAGAGTCGATGGTGCGCGAGGTGGTGCGCGCCTCCCGCGTGACGGCCTTCTTCCTCGACGACAACCAGTCGGTGCGTGCGGGAGAGGTGGGAAACTCGAGCCTGATTGAACGCGAGGCGGCCGCCATGGGCGCGCGCGTGGCCAGGGTAGACCTCGACCAACAATTTCGTTGTGCCGGTTCCACGAGCTACATCCACTGGGTCGACCAGCTCGCCGGGTACGCCACAGGCTCTGATCTGTCCTGGCGCGTCGGCGAGACGCCGGAGTACGAATTTGCGCTCGAGCCCGACATGCCCACGATGGCGGCGCGAATCCGGCAGAAGCAAGCGCTTCAGCAACGTTGTCGCATCGTTGCCGGCTACTGTTGGCGATGGTCGAAACCTGGCGCCAGTGGCCTGCCTCACGATCTCGTTGACAAGAGATTCGGCGGCTGGAGCGGGGCATGGATCGAGAAGACCGGCAAGGACCTGGCGCCCGAGGACCACCAGTACTACAAGTGGGCCACGCAGGAATCCCACCGCGATCAGATTGGGAGCATCTACTCGGCGCAGGGCTTCGAATTCGACTACGTGGGCGTCATCTGGGGGGAGGACCTCGTCTGGCGCACAGACAAGTGGGTCTACCAGAAGGAAAGAAACAAAGATGGCTCGTTCAAAAGGCAGCTCCGCGCAGGTGGCGACCCCGAGGCGATGCTCTCGAACGTATACCGCGTCCTGCTGACGCGCGGCATGCGGGGAACGTCGCTGTTCGTGCTCGACCCGGAGACGCGGGCTCACGTCGCCCGCGCCCTGGAGCCTAACTACGAGACGCTCTGGAGTGCACGGTCGGGGCGGCCAGGGGCGTAGGGCGGGTGGCCCAGGGCAACGTCGCAGCAGTAGTCACTGCGAACGTTCCGCGTCGTGAGGGTAGTCGCATCGACGTCCCCTGGGGAGGTCGAGAACCGCACCGGCGAACCCGTCCGCACCAGCGAAGGTACGTTTTCACTGAGCACCCGCTGGCGCCCGGGGCCCGGGGGCCCGGACTGGGACGTTGGTGGCGACTACGCTCACGACGGAGGACTTTCAGACAGACTACGCCCTCGACAATCCGGTCGCCCGCGCCGCTACGGCACCCCGCCACAGCGCCAGCAACTGTCGAAGCTGGCCGGCACCCGCTCCCCGCAGCCGCACACCCAGTCCAGCCGGGCGCGCCGTTCCAGGTGGCGCAGCACCTCCCGGGCGCGGGCCACGTCGGCGTCGGCCACCACCACCTTCACGCTGGCATCCACCAGCGGGATCTGTCCCGCGATGCTCGCGTTGCGCGCGCCCTCGACGCGCGCGGGGATGTCGTGGGCGAGCAGGCTATCGCAGACGATCTCCGCCTCGGCCACGCTCCCCCCCACGTGGACCGCGATCAAGGCGCGAGCCCGTCGGGGCCGAGCAGCTCGGTCCACGCCTCGCCGTCGAACACCCACAGGTCGGCGCCAAAGTCGGGCAGCGCGTCGTCGAAGAGGTCGCCCCCGAAGACATAGAGCTTGTCGCCGTCGCGCGCGCACACGGCGGCGTCGCGAGGGGGCGGGGCGGTGTCGAGAGCGAGCGCGGTCCACGCGGCGCCGTCGAAGGTCCACAGGTCCACGTCGCTGCCGTCGCCGCCCCAGATCCGCAACGACGCGCCGCCCCAGGCACAGTGGCTCGCCCGCGCCCCGGGACCGGACTCGAACGCCACCGGCGGCAAGGAATCGCCGGTGAACCGGTAGAGGTGATCGGAACGCTCCACGTCGTCGATCCCGCCGAACATGTAGATGGTGCCGTCGTCGAGCGGGGTGAGCGACTGCCGGTAGTAGCCCACCGGCATCGGGAGCTGGCTCCACTCGCCGCCGGCGTAGGCCCAGCCGTCGGCCAGCACGCTCTCGCCGTAGCCGCCGAGCACGTAGAAGGTGCCATCGGCGTAGACACTCGCCGCCTTGTAGCGGGCGATCGGGCCGCGAGGGAGATCGGCGTAGGTACCGGACGCGGGGTCGAACTCGAAGTAGTGGTCGCTCAGCGCCTCGCCGGTGTCGCCCCCGAAGATCCACAGCTTGTCCCCCGCGAGACTCGCGGTGGCCCGGTAGATGGGCTCGGGCGCGTCGTCGTGGCGCGTCCAAGCCAGCGTGGCGAGCTCGAGCGACCAGGTGTCGGAAAGGGGCTCGGTGACGCTCGCCGCCCCGCCGATCACCCAGAGCTGGCCATCGACGACCTCGCCCACGGCGCTGTAGCGCCCCTCCGGCGCCTGGGTACACGCCAGCAGGACGAGCATCAGATCTCGGCGAAGTACTTGTGGACACCGAGCGTGACGTCGAGCGCGTCGGGGGCGCCGTTGTTCACCCACAACACGCGGTGTACGCCGAGGTGCGCGCCGAGGCCGTTGCCGAGGTCGGCCGACAGCTTCAGCCCGGCCGACACGTCGTCGTAGTCGGACGTGGCCCAGCGATCGTCGGAGTTGGGGTAGGCCAGCCAGCCGGTGCCGCCGAGGCGCTGGTAGGTGTAGGCGCCCACCTGCGCGGTGAACTTGCCGGGGGAGAGCTTGAACTCGAGGCCGGCGCGAACGTCGTCGGCGGGAGCCTTCTCGTCGAGGTCGGGCTGGGTGTCGCCCGGGATGCGGTAGTCATAGTGCGCGAAGGCCACGATCCCGGCGCCCATCTTGCCCAAGGCGAGGTCTTTCCCCACGTAGAGGCTGGGCGTGAGATCGACGGTGGCCTGGCCCGGCATCGTGTAGCGCATGCGCACGTCGCGCAAGTGTGCGCTCGAGGCGCCGCCGAGCCCGACGGTGAGCTTCACCGGGCCGCCGAGGAGGTTGTAGCGCGCGTCGAAGGCCACGCGACCGAGACCGACGATGTCGCGACAGTCCACCTGGCTGGTGGCGGTGCAGGGGCCCGAGCTGCCGTCGGAGACGAAGCTGTAGAAGGCCGGCACGTAGGCCGCGAACTGCAGGCGATCCACCACGCCCACGCCGAGGTAGCCCTCGATGCGCGGCACGTTCACCCGGTCGACCGTGCCGCTGCCCGCGTCGGACTCGAGCTCGGAGTAGGTGGTGAAACCCGCGCCGCCGTAGGCGACCCAGGACTGGGCGGGGAGCACGCCGGCGTGCTCGGCGTGAGCGAGGGAGGCGAGGAGGAAGAGCATCCCGCGGCATGTATCCCGGGGCGACGGCTACTCGTCGTCGCCGGAGTCCCCGGCGGTGTCGCCGGCCGAGTCGGCCGCCGAGTCGGCCGCCGAGTCGTCGCCGCCCGAGTCCGCCGCCGAGTCGGCGCCGCTGTCCCAGCCGCTTTCAGCAGTGTCGATGTCGTCGTCCCACTTCTCGTGGGTCGCGACCCGCAGTTCCACCGACACGAAGAACACGCCTATCGCCATGAAGATCGCCACGCCCCCGTCATCGATCTCCACGCCGTCGACGTTGCGGAGCCGGAGCTCGGAGTAGCCCGCCCCGACGGCAAGGGTCTCGAACGATCCCTCGAAGTCGCCCAGCAAACACTCCCCGGGGACAGTGGAGGCGGGGAGCGTCAAGTTCACGCGCCCCATGCCCCCGCCGCCGATGATCTCGCCGATGCCCACGGCCACGCCGTCCCACTGCACGTGCTGCCCGATCACCTCGCCCTCGACGGTCCGCGCCCGCAGCCGGCCGCCCCCGCCGATGGGCCCGGCAACGAGGGTGAAGGATCCCCACGAGAAGTCGTCGATCCACGCCTCGGTGACGGTGGTCCCCGCGAGATGACCCGCGCCCGGATCGGTACAGGCGAGCAAGAGGAGCGCGATCATTCGCTGTCCTGCGCGCTGTCGCCGGTGTCGAGGTCGCGTCCCTCGCCGGGGGTGAGGTCGAGCCAGGTGTAGGCGTTGCCTGCGCCCACCCCGGCGCCGAGGCCGGGCTGGTCGATCTCCACGTCGTGACCGTTGCGCAGGTGCAGCGTGGTGACGCCGAACCCCGCCACGCCGGCGGCGGCGCTGCCCTCGTAGCGACCGAAGAGATCCTCGCCCGCCACGCCGCCCGCGGGCAACTCCAGCGAGGCTTCGAGGGTGCTGTAGGTGAGGTCGACCGTGACCCCAACCATCCCCCCGTCGAGCCGGATCGGCTGCTCGCATCGCCCGCCGCTGGCGAGGTCGGCCTGCAGCAAGCCCGCCCCCTTCAACAGGCCGCCCACGGCGGCGAAACGGTACACCGCGAGTTCGAGGATGCGCGCGCGCCTCACGTCGTCGCCGCACCAGTCCACGATCCGATCAGGTAGGCAAGCAGCGAGGAATAGAATGAGCATCGGGGTGTTGGACACCGTAGCGCGAAAATCCGCTACCGCGCGCGGCGCTCCACCACGCGGCAGTCGTCGCTGACGACGTAGCGGCGGCTGAACCGGAAGCTGCCGGGGCTGGCCCAGCTGGTGAAGGCCAGGTCGCTCACCACCACCCGCGTGCCCCCGGGGACGGCACTCTCCTCGGTGATCACCGGGGCCACCGCCTGCCACTGGTCGCGCTCGCCGCGCGGATCGGCGCTGATACATTCGATGTATCGCCCAGCGTTCGATGTGAAAGAACCTGCCGGTTCAACCGACCACGGCGTGAGAAAGTATCGCCGTGTATCGGTGGATGTATCAGTGGCGATCCCGGTCCAGAACAGGGGCGCCAGCGGCGCCGGGAAGGTGCGCACCGGCTCGGGCGCCTGCATCGCCGCCTGCTCTTTCATCATGGCGCCGAAGAACGCCCAGCCGACCAGGCACAGGAGCCCGGCACGGGCCGCCTCTGCCGGTCCCCAGCTCCGCAAGAGCCGTGGCACCAGGCCCAGCGCCAGCCAGTAGGCCGGGTCGACGATGAAGATCCACTCCAGCCCGAAGCGCACGTCGGACAGGGGCCACCACAAGAGCGTGCCCCAGGTGGTGGGCCAGTCCATGAGCGCGTGGGACAAGAGCCCCGCGGCCCAGAGCTTGAGGTGGTCGGCGTAGGTGCCGGTACCCAGCAACCGTCGCGACAGCCACGCGCCGCCGAGCGCCATCCACGGCCAGCCGAGGAAGGAATGGGTGATGCCGCGGTGGTACCAGTTGGCCACGTCGTAGTCCACCGGGTAGTGCAAGACGTCGATGTCGGGCAGGTTGGCGGCCACCACGCCCACCACCCAGCCGCGGGGCCCCACGTCCCGGGCGAAGGCGAGCTGCGACAGCCGCCAGCCGCAGAGCGAATGCGCGATGTTCTCCACGTGATCTCGTCGTTGGGGCGCGGCTCGTGATATACCGGCCTTCCCCTCCGGGCGACTCTCCCGTCGCCCCGCCTGCCCCGGCCCCACGATGGAAACGACGATCTCCCCTCTCGCCCTGGCGGAGGCGGCGCGCAGCCGCTACCTCCAGTACGCCCTCTCGGTCATCAAGTCTCGCGCCCTGCCCGACCTGCGCGACGGCCTGAAGCCGGTACAACGCCGCATTCTCTACGCGATGTATCACAACCTGCACCTCGTGCCCGAGGGGCGCTATCGCAAGTCGGCGGCGGTGGTGGGCGAGGTGATGGCGAAGTACCACCCCCACGGCGACTCGGCGATCTACGAGGCGATGTGCCGGATGGCACAGGACTTCTCGCTGCTCCACCCGCTGGTGGATGGCCAGGGCAACTTCGGCAGCATCGACGGCGACAACCCCGCCGCCATGCGCTACACCGAGGCCAAGCTGCGGCCGATCGCGGTGGAGCTCTTGTCGGAGCTGAAGAAGAAGACGGTGGACATGCGGCCCACCTACGACGGGCAGACGATGGAACCTGTCGTCGTCCCCGCGCAGTTCCCCAACCTGCTGGTCAACGGCAGCGAGGGCATCGCCGTGGGCATGGCCACCAACATCCCCCCGCACAACCTCCGCGAGGTCATCGACGCCTGCCTCTGTTTGCTGGAAAACCCCGACACCAGCGTGGGCCAGCTCTGCAAGAAGGTGAAGGGTCCCGACCTGCCCACCGCCGGCGAGATCGTCACCTCCGCCGACGACCTGCGGCAGATCTACGAGCTGGGATCGGGGAAGGTGCGCGTCCGCGGCACCTGGGAGCGCGAGCAGAAGGGGCGCAAACACTTCGTCGTCATCGATTCGGTGCCCTACGGCGTGAACAAGGCCAAGCTCGTGGAGAACATCGGCGCGCTCATCGCCGAGAAGAAGGTCCCGCAGCTCACCGACGTGCGCGACGAGAGCACCGACGTGGTGCGCGTGGTGCTCGAGCTGCGCGGCGCCGACGACGCCGAGGCGGCGATGGCCTTCCTCTACAAGCACACCCGCCTCGAAGAGCCCATCCACGTCAACATGACCGCGCTGGTCCCCACCGACGTGGCCGAGGTCACCGCCCCCGAGAAGCTCGACCTCAAGCGCATCCTCATGCTCTGGCTCGACTTCCGCGTGGAAACCGTCCGGCGCCGCACCGAGTTCGAGCTGGCCGAGCTGCGCGAGCGCATCCACGTGCTCGAGGGCTTCGCCAAGATCTTCGACTGCCTCGACGAGGCCATCAAGATCATCCGCGCCAGCGAGGGCAAGCGCGACGCTGCCGAGAAGCTCATCCGCCGCTTCGGCCTCGACGACGTGCAGGCCGAGGCGATCCTCGAGCTCAAGCTCTACCGCCTGGCCAAGCTGGAGATCCTGCTCATCCAGGAGGAACTGGGCGAGAAGCGCGCCGCCGCCGAGAAGCTGGCCGCGATCCTCGCCAGCCGCGAGGCCCTGCGCGACGTGGTGCGCACCGAGCTGGGCGAGATTCGCCAGCAGTACGGGCAGCCGCGCAAGACTCGCCTCGGCGCCGAGCCCACGAGCGTGGTGTACTCGGAAGAGGCCTACGTGGTGGCGGAAGACGCGGTGGTGATCGTCACCCGCGACGGGTGGATCAAGCGGCAAGTCACCGTCACCGGGGTCGACAAGGTGCGGGTGCGCGAGGGCGACAGCATCGGCTGGGCGATGCGTGCCACCACCCGGAGCACCCTCTCGGTGGTCACGTCGCAGGGCACGGCCTACACGCTGCGGGTCGACGCCATCCCCGCCACCACCGGCTACGGCGACCCCATCCAGCGATTCTTCAACTTCGCCGACGGCGAGCGGATCGTGGGGGTGGTGTCGCACGACGCGCGCAACCTGCCCGCCGCGGGCGAGTCCGACGCCGACCCGCCGCCCCCCTACTGGATGGCCGTGTCGCGACAGGGCAAGGTGATCCGCCTGCCCACGGCGATGATCGCCGAGGCGAGCAACAAGAACGGCCGCACGGTGATGCGCCTGGAGGAGCAAGGCGACGCGGTGATCGCCGCCTACCCCAGCGACGGTACCGAGTACGCCTGCATCGCGAGCACCCTCGGCAACGTGCTGGCCTTCCCGGTGGCGCAGGTCGAGCCGCTCAAGGGTGCCGGCAAGGGCGTGATGGCGATCAAGCTGCGCGACGACGACAGCGTGCTCGCCTTCGAGCTGTCGTCCGACAAGACCAACGGCCCCACCGTGCTCACCGCCCTCGGCCGCACCGAGGTGGTGGCCCCGCGCGCCTACGCCGGCGATCGCGCGGCGCGAGGACACCAGCTCTTCCGCCGCGGCTACTTCGCCAGCTGGAAGCGGCCGGCCGAGATCGCGCTCGGCAAGCCCGCCGCCGAGGGGGAGGCCTAGACCATGGCCAGCACCACCTACGACGCATCCACCATCCAGGTGCTCGAGGGCCTCGAGCCGGTGCGCAAGCGCCCGGCGATGTACATCGGCGGCACCGGGGTGGAGGGCTACCACCACCTGCTCTGGGAGATCGTCGACAACTCGGTCGACGAGGCGATGAATGGGCACGCCACCAGCGTGAGTGTCACCCTGCACGCCGATGGCCGCAGCGCCACCGTCACCGACAACGGCCGCGGCATCCCGGTGGAGATGCACCCCACCGCGAAGCGCCCGGCGCTCGAGGTGATCCTCTGCACCCTGCACGCGGGCGGGAAGTTCGAGGGCAAGGCCTACGCCGCCTCGGGCGGCCTGCACGGCGTGGGCTCCAGCGTGGTGAACGCGCTCTCCGAGGAGATGGTGGCCACCGTCAAGCGCGGAGGCGTGGAGTACCGGCAGAGCTTCCGCCGCGGCAAGCCGCGCAGCCAGCTCGAGAGGGTGGGCGAGGCGCGCGGCACCGGCACCACCATCAAGTTCCGCCCCGACCCCGACACCTTCGGCGACCTCGCCTTCGAGAGCGACCGCGTGCGCGAGCGCCTGGAGACCATCGCCTACATCCACAAGGGGCTGCGCATCCTGTTCCGCGACGAGATGAGCGGCAGCTACGAGGAGTTCCGCCACGAGGGCGGCATCCGCGACTGGGCGCTGGCACTGGCGAGAAAGACAGGTCGCACCCCTATCGTTCCCGAGCCCTTCTACGCCTGCAAGGAAAACGGCGTGAGGGTCGAGGTGGCGCTGTGCTGGACCGATGGCACCCGCGAGCTGTTCAGCTCCTACGCCAACGGCATCCCCACCGGCAACGGCGGCACCCACGAGACCGGCGCGAAAGACGCGATCACCAAGGCGGTGCGCAACTACATCGACACTCACTCGCTGCAGCCCAAGGGCATCGCGCTCGCCGCCGAAGACATCCGCGAGGGCGTGGTGTGTGTCACCTCCGTGTTCCTCGCCGAGCCCCAGTTCCAGGGCCAGACGAAGGAGAAGCTGAATAATCCAGAGATGCGCGGCGCGGTGGAAAACGCCGTCCGCACCACCCTGGAGCAGTTCCTCAACCACAACCGGACGGTGGCCGACGTGGTCGTCACCCGGGTGATCCAGGCCGCGCGGGCGCGACTGGCCTCGCGCTCGGCGGAAGACCAGGTGCGTCGTAAGTCGCCCGTAAACAACCGGCTCAACCTGCCGGGCAAGCTCGCGGATTGCTCCAGCAACGACGCGAGCGAGTCGGAGCTGTTCATCGTCGAAGGCGATAGCGCCGGTGGCTCGGCCAAGCAGGGTCGCGACCGCGAGTCGCAGGCCATCCTTCCGCTACGCGGGAAGGTGCTCAACACCGAGCAGGCCTCGCTCAAGAAGCTGATGGAGAACGAGGAGCTCTCCAACATCGTGAGCGCGCTCGGCTGCGGCATCGGCAAGGACTTCAACCGCGATCGGCTGCGCTACCACCGGGTGATCCTGCTCATGGACGCCGACGTGGACGGCCACCACATCGCCACGCTCCTGCTCACCTTCTTCTACCGCTACCTGCCCGGGCTCATCGACGGCGGTCACCTCTTCCTCGCCCAGCCCCCGCTCTACCGCATCGACGTGGGGCAGCAGACTCACTGGGCCGCCGACGACGCCGAGAAGGCGCGCGTGCTCAAGAGGTTGCCGCCGCGCGCCTCGCCCGAGGTCACGCGGTTCAAGGGCCTCGGCGAGATGCCGCCCAAGGTGCTCTTCGACACCACCCTCGACCCGCGCAAGCGTCGGCTGCTCAAGGTGACCATCCCCGCCGGCGAGCACCAGTCCACCGACCAGATGTTCGCCGATCTCATGGGGAAAGACGCCGCTCCCCGCTACCAGGCGATCATGGAGTCGGGCGCCGAGTTCGACGAACTCGACGTATAGTCACCGGTCGTGCTGCTCGTCCTTCTCGCCTGCTCCGATCCCTACGAGGCCCAGAAGGGCAGGCCGGAGGTGGAGGGCGACACCGGCGAGCCCCCGGCCGGCGACAGCGACCCCCCGGACGACACCGTCGACACCGGCGAGACTCCGCCGCTCGACAGCGACGGCGACGGCTGGCCCGACGAGGAGGACTGCGTCCCCGACGACGCGACCGTGTACCCCGGCGCCGCCGAGGTATGGTACGACGGCGTCGACCAGGACTGCCTCGGCGACAGCGACTACGACCAGGACCACGACGGTTTCCTCGCGGCGGAGATCGGCGGTGACGACTGCGACGACACGCGCGCCGACGTGTACCCCGGGGCCCCCGAGGCCTGGTACGACGGGTTAGACGGCGACTGCGCGGGCGACGACGACTTCGACCAGGACGGCGATGGCGACCCGGTGCCCAGCGGACTCGGCGACGACTGTGACGACGAGGATCCCACTGTC